>CAZUKT010000648.1:0-2527 GCA_964620975.1 uncultured Rubrivivax sp.
ATCGCGCGCGCCCGGTCTGCATCGAGGCCCCCCGCGGCGACCTGCGCGGAGAGCGTCACGTACGGGCCGTTGCGCCTCGCCGACACGGCCAGCACGGGCCACGGCGCAAGGGGCTCGCGCAACAGCACGCGGCCGTCCAGGCGGCGTGCCTTGTTCCAGGTATAGGCTTCGGGTTTGTCCATTTGCGGCAGGGTCAGGCCGCTTGATGGGTGCAGCGCGGCACCGGTATCCGCCAGCCAGGCGTGGCGCGCATCCTCGGCTATCTGCGCTGTGTTGACCGGCTGCACGGTGCTGCCATCCCACACGCCGGGCGCCATCGCATAGTCGCCGCCGGGGTCCGCGAAGCCGCCGTAGCTCAGCGTCAGCCCAGGTCCACGGCCCAGCGTGTCGAGCTGCAGGTCGCGGGCGATGAACAGGAACAACCGCAGGTCCCCGCGCAACGGGTCGCGTTGCAGCCACTGTTCCAGTGCCAGCTCGCTGTCCAGCGCGACCACTTCTTCCAGCGGCGCGGCGTACAGCACGCGCTCCAGAAAACTGCGCATCTCTGCCACCCGCGAGCTCAGCCGAAAGCGCTCGGAGCCGCTGAGATTGCGGGTCGACCCACCGGGGACGATGGACTGCGTGTGTGGCCATTTGCCACCCAGCGTGCCCATGATGTGCATCCAGCGCTGGCGTGCCGCCACCGCCTCGCGTGAATGCGCACCGGATTGCGTGGAGAAATTCTTCACCGCCTGCCCATGCCAGGACCGGTTGGCGTAGATCTGGCGCGTGAAGTCAGGCATGAAGAACAGATAAAAATGCGTCAGATGGTCAGCCGCGTTCTCGCAGGCCAGCATCAGATTGGTCAACCACACGCCGTTGGGCGGGGCCTCCACGCCACACGTCGCTCCCAGCGCGCGTGCCGCCGCGACCGATTGCGTGACCGAGCAAATGCCGCAGATGCGCGGCACAAAAACCATGGCATCGAAGGGGTGCTTGCCTTGCAGGATCTGCTCGAATCCGCGGTACATGGGCGCGTTGACCCAGGCCTCGGTCACCCGTCCGTCGGCCACCTCCAGACGGACCTCCAGATCGCCTTCTACGCGGTTGAATGGGCCTACCAGCAAACGTGTCATTTGAGTCGGGTTTTCTTGATCAGGGGCGCCACCACCAGGTGGTCGGACGTCGAGTTGACTTTGACCCGTTTGGGCGTGGCCGATTTGGACAGCGAGGCCAGCGCCACGAACCAGGCCTTGTGCATGTCGGTGGGCAGGCCGATGGGAATGCCCGCCACCTTGGGCGTCTGGTGGAAGGCGTGCCCGGGTTCTTCAAACCCCGGCGCGGTACAACTCACGCAGGCGTAGCCGCCACGGATGCATGAGCCTTCGCCGTTCCACAGGCGAATATTGCAATCGGCATGCGCCTGCGTGCCCTTGCAGCCCATGTTTTCCATCAGGCAGCCCAGGTCAGATGGTTTGTGTGCGCTGGCCTTGTATTCGTAATACTCGTTGCGGATGCAGGCGTGGTGCACCAGCTGGTCGCTGTAGAACCGTGGCCGCGCCAGGGTATCGAGCCCATCGGCGCGCAGACCGCCTTGTGCCAGTGCGGCCAGTGTTTCCAGCACCCAGCCGGGGTGGGTGGGGCAGCCCGCCACATTGACCACCGGCAGGCCCGCGTTGCTGCGCCACTGCGCGCCCAGCACGCCACCGGGGTGGTCGCCCTCGTACTGCAAGCCGCAGGCGTCTGTCGCGTTGATGCCACCGGCGGTGATGCCGCCAAAGGCGGCGCAACTGCCCACGGCCACCACATACTGGGCCACGGCGCTCAGGCGCTCCACCCATCGCAGCATCGGCTCCTGGGTGCCCGCCAGCATGTGGAAGCGCCCGCTGCCTTCGGGGCCGCGCAACACCGCGCCTTCCAGGCACAACGCATGCAGCGGCAGCTTGCCGCTCAGGCAGTCTTGCATGATGGCTAGCGACTCATCCCCCGACTCCAGTGAAAACGCCGGATGCCACAGCAGGTTCACCCCGATCTGGCGTAGCAGGCCCCGAAAATCGGCCGTGTCCGCGCACAGCAGCGACATGCTGCAACCGCCGCAGCCGCCCGACTGTAGCCACAAGACGTTGAAGCCGGGCTCAGCCATCGGTCTGACCCTCCAGCCCAAAACGTGCCAGCTTCTGGCGCAGGCCAACTCGGGACAGGCCCAGTTCCTTGGCGGCGTGGGTCTTGTTCCAGCGCAGTCGCAACAGGGTCTCACGCAAGATCACGGCCTCAATGGCGTCCAGCCGCTCTTGCAGAGTGCCCCCCAGGGGCAAGCCGTTGCCCTGTTGTTGTGGGGTTGCCAAGCCAGGTTGGCCATGCAGCACCCGCTTGGAAAGAGAACTGGCCGATACCGTCAGACCGTCCGACAGCGCCACGGCGCGGTAGATCTCGTTCTTCAGTTCCCGGATATTGCCCGGCCAGGGGTAGGCCAGCAGGTTGGCCCGCACATCGCTGGCAAAGCGCACCTGAGGACGATCAAGCTCTTGCGCGGCACGCACCAGCAGCA
>CAZUKT010000649.1:0-2524 GCA_964620975.1 uncultured Rubrivivax sp.
CCCAGCGTCAGCACGGTGGCGTGCGGCACCGCCAGCGCGTCCACCTCGGCCTGGCGCTTGAGGTGCGGATAGACATAACACCGCGTGACGCCGGCCACGATGGCCGACGACGACGACACAAGCACCAGCGCGCGCGCCGGCGTGCGGGCCAGGGCCTGGATCAGCCCCGTGTTTTGCGCGGCGTGGCGCGAATAAGCCAGCACCCAGATGCGGTCGAGCGGGCCAAAGCTGAAGCTGCTGATGTCGGCGTGGCCGATGGCTTGCACCACAAGACCCTGGCCCACCAGCAGCGGGCTCAGGCCGGCCCACACGGTGGAATGTTTGCCCACAAACACCTCGCGCAAGGGCGGCTGCGGGTTTTCAGTGGCGCATTCAGTCAACAGGGGATCCTGGCAGGGTGCATGGTGCAAGTGGCATGCGCTAGTCTTGGCCCAGCGAAACAGGCCGCCTGCATTCAAGTATGTACGAGACAGTGTTCCGGCACGCATTCCTGCCGCTGTTTGAAAACCTCATCAAGCGCCGCCCGACCATGCGCTGCCTGGCCGAGTACGAGGCCGCGCAATGGCTGGGCAAAGAGGCCTTGGCGGCGCACCAGTTGGGCAAGCTCAACACGCTGCTGCAACGTGCCTGGCGCGACGTGCCCTTCTTGCAGACCTGGTGGGGCGACCACGGCCTGCGGCCCGCGCCGCTGCGCGACGTGGCCGAACTCGCGGCCTATCCCATCCTGACCAAGGACTTCATCCGCGAGCACTTCCAGGCCCTGACGGCTGCCGCGCCGCGCTACCGCGTGCTCACCAAGACCACAAGCGGTTCAACGGGCGCGCCCTTCAGGCTGACCTACACACAAGACAGCTACGCGGCCCGCACCGCACTCATGTGGCGCGGCTACCGCTGGGCGGGCACCGACATCGGCCGGCGCACGGCCTACGTCTGGGGCCTGCCCGTGGGTGCATTGCCTGGACGCAAAGAACTGCTGTACCACGCGCTGTTCAACCGCCGCATGCTCAACAGCCTGGAGATGCGCAGTGACAACCTGGCCAGCTATGTGCAGGCCATCAACCGCTTCAAGCCCCGCACCATCGTCGGCTACACCACGCCGCTGGCGACGCTGGCGCGCTGGATCGTGAACACCGGCGCCAAGGTGCACACACCGCAGAGCCTGCTCACCGGCGCCGAAGCGCTGCACGACCCGCAGCGGCGCCTGATCCAGCAGGCCTTTGGTGCGCCGGTGTTCAACACCTACGGCTGCCGCGAGTTCGGGCTCATGGCGTCGGAATGCAGCGCCGGCTCCATGCACCTCAGCACCGACCATGTGGTGGCCGAAACCGTGGGCGACGACGACCGCCCTGTCTCGGGTGTGCTGGGGCACCTGCTGGTCACCGACCTGAGCAACCATGCACTGCCCTTTGTTCGCTACCGTGTGGGCGACATGGCCACCCTGTCCGACCAGCCCTGCCGCTGCGGACGCGGGCTGCCGCTGCTGGCGTCGCTGCAGGGCCGCACACTGGACATGATCCGCACCCGGGACGGCCGCCTGGTGCCTGGTGAATTTTTCCCGATGGTCTTGAATGAATGCCTTTCGGTGCTGCAGTACCAGGTGGTGCAGCCCGATCTTGACCACCTGGAAATCAAGGTGGTGGGCAAGACCGGCGCCGCCGCGCCTGACTTCACCCACATCGCGGCCGAACTGCGCAAGGCCGTGGGTGCCGACGTCCACATCAACATCACCCAGGTCGATTCCATCCCGCTGACCGCTGCCGGCAAGCTGCGCGTGACCGTGTCGCACGTCACAGGCTGAGGGCGCATCAGGGAGCGCCGACCGCTGTGCCACCCGCTGCGGCGTTGCCCAGTTCAAGCAGCAGCGCCCTGGCCGTGTCCGTGACAGCGGCCGCGTTCACTTGGCGGCCACCTTCCAGGTAAGTGGCCAGCAGCAAGCGGGTGCACAGCACGTTGATGCGCCTGGGGATGCCGTCTGTGGCGGCAAAGAGCGGCGGGAAAGCGTCGTCGGCAAAAAGCGGGGGGCCTTGCCAGCCGGCGTGCTGCAGCCGGTGCTCGACGTAGCGCCGCGTCTCGTCAGCGTCCATGGCGCCCAGGTGGCACGAGGCAATCACACGCTGGCGAACCTGGGCCATGCTCGGCGACGCCAGCATCGGGCGCAATTCGGGCTGGCCGACAAGAAAACTCTGCAGCAGCGCACGGCTGCCGAACTGGAAGTTCGACAACATGCGCAGTTCTTCGATCTCGCGGCGGCCGAGGTTCTGCGCCTCGTCAACCACGAGCAGTGCACGCCGCCCACCGGCCGCCACCGCCGTGAGAAAGGCCTCCAGCGCCGACACCAGCTGCGCCTTGGACGTGCCGCGCACCGGCACGCCAAAGGCCAGGCAGATGGCTTCAAGCAACTCACGCGGGTTGAGCTGTGTGCTGAGCACCTGGGCCGCCACCACCTGCTCGGGGTCCAGGCTGTCCAGCGTGGAACTAAAAATGGGTTGATGATAGGCGAGGCAGTGTTGATATTCAACGATGA
>CAZUKT010000650.1:0-305 GCA_964620975.1 uncultured Rubrivivax sp.
GGCGCTGGCGGCGTTTGCAGCACGCGCCGCACAAAGTAATGCATCATGATCTGACCCTGCTGTTCTGGGTTGAAGTCCATGAAGTCATTGCTGGCCTCGAGCACGGCATTGCCGACTTCGGTACCCCGTTGACCCGTGTGTGCACCACGCGCCACGCTGTCGGAGTCAATGAACGTGGCGCCGGGGCCGTAAATGGCATTGGGCAACACGATGAAGACATCGCGCGCACCATTGGGGTCATCTTTGTCGTAGCCGTAGTTGTAGGCGTCTTCCTGCACGATCTGCTCCCAGATAGCATGCCCCAT
>CAZUKT010000650.1:315-2524 GCA_964620975.1 uncultured Rubrivivax sp.
ACGTTCTGGTTTTGCCACACGTGTGTCAGCTCATGGATCAGCGTGTGGCGCTGCACCGGCCCTTCGTCGGCATCAAAGTTGATGAGATTGCCGGTGACAAAGGCGCGTGAAGTTGGGTTGCCGGTAAAGAAGTCCTGGATGCCAAAGATGATGTCGTTGGTGGGCGTGTCGGTGGCAATCCAGACATGGTCCCAGTCGATGGTGTTGGCAAACACCAGTTGGGCATCGGCAAGTTCGCGCGCGGTGAGCGAGCGGAAGCCGTTGAGCAAGTTCATCAACTGGAAGACCACGGTGTCAAGCCAACCCACCGCTACTTCAAGCACCGCCACGAGCATGTCGCGCACGTTTTCGCCAATGGCCCGCACGGTGCGCACAAATTCGTCGGCAAACTCGTCGCCGGCCGCCTGGAAAGCACCGACCACATCACGCAGCGTCTGGCTCAACTGGCGCGCGGCGCGAATCAGGTTCTGCAGCGCCTGGTCAGGGTGCTGCACCGTCTCTATCACCAACTGCGCCAATGTGGCACCCGCTTGCAGAGCACCGCGCACCACCTCCAGCGTCACTGCAAAGGCCTTGCCCACCGTCCACGCCACAAGTTTGGCCAGCTCAAAGCCGGCGCTCAACGCGCCCTTCACGAACTTGGCGATACCGGGTATGAAGTCGGTCTGCAGATAGTTCAACGCGTAGCCGATCGCATTGCCCACGCGGTCCCACAGGCCGCCCAAGATTTCTAGCGCATCGGCGCCGCGCGCCACGGCCCAGTCGATGAATTCGGTCACCGCCGCGCCCACGTCTTCGCAGAGTTTGATGATGGATTCAAGCACGGCCTGAGCCTGCGTTGCCGCCCAGTCAAGCAGGTCCGTGACGCTCTTCTTGACGAAGCGGATGGCCATCACGGCCTCTCGCCACAGCGCCGATGCCAGGGCTTCACCCCGATCAAGCAGCCAGCCCAGGACATCGCCCACCGGCCCCAGCGCCTGCAGCACTGCGTTGACGATCTTGCGGAAGACAAAGTACCCGGCCGTGACCACCGACTCCAGAATCTCGGCCACCTTGGCGCCCACGGCCAGGGCGGCGTCCACCAGCCGCGCGGCCATGCGGTAGGTGAATTCGACCATGCTGCGCGTGAATTCAACGATGGTCTTGCCCAGTTCGAAAGCCGCCTTCACCACGGCGCGCAGCAGATTCATGGCCAGGCCGATGGTCTCTTTGAGCAGCGTGACCATCGCACGCCCGAGCTCAAAAAAGGCCTGCACCACTTTCTTGACTGCGGCCAGCGCATGCTGGGCCAATGTGCGCACTACGTCCACAAACAGCTTGCCGGCGGCCAGCAGGCCGTCCAGCACCTTGCGCACAACGTCAGCGGCTGCCGTGGCAATGAACTGCGTAAATTCAACCAGGGCCTGGCCGGCACGCACCGCAGCACGCACGATGTCCTTGACCAGGTCGAGCCCGGCGTTGACCACTTCGTTGATGATGGACCCGAGCGCGCGGCCCAGTTGCAGCAGTGACGACACCACGGTGTCAAACAGCGCCCAGGGCCGTGTCACAAGGGCGGCAAAGATTTGCGCCACAGTGCGCCCGAGTTCAATCAGGGCCTGCACCATGCCACGCACCAGCGTGGCGCCAAAGCGCACTGCCTGCTCGAGCAGGTTGCCGATGGATTTGCCGATTTCCAGCAACGCTTCGGCCGCGCGCTTGATGACAGCAAAGGTCTTGTCGGCCAGGTACTCCAGCAATTCACCGAGTTGGCGGCCAAGTTGGTCAACTGCGCGCAGCACGGTGATGAGCGCATCTCGCGCCAGCGAGAAAGCAGCGTCCAGCACCTCGCGCAGGGCCTTGCCCACGGCCTGAATGGCGCTGACGATCTTCTTGAGCAGTTCGTAGCCTGTTTCAAGTGCGGCAACGATCAGGTTGGTGATGGTCTTGCCCGCCACCAGCAGGGCGTGCACCAGGTCTTGCACTTCCGATGCGATCCAGTTGACCACGTCCGACAAGGCCTGGCCCAGCGTCTTGAGCGCGTCGGTGATGGCGTCCACCACGGCATTGACAGCGTCTGACAATGCGTCTGCAATGTCTTCAAAGAACTCGCCGATGGCCCCGTCGGAGACTTCAAGCTCATCGAGTTGTTCTTCACCGCGCTTGCGCCCGCGACGGCCTCGGCCCACCGGCAACTCCGGCGGCGCCTCTCCCGGCAGGACCGGCCCTT
>CAZUKT010000651.1:0-2516 GCA_964620975.1 uncultured Rubrivivax sp.
AGCACGCCGTGTTCGTCGAAGCGCCCCCCCGCCCCGCTGCCACCTGAAATCGTCTCGTAGTACTGCACCCGGTCGTTGCCGAAGGTGAAGTTGTTCATCGTCGGCTGGCTGGCCGCCATCACGCCTAAAGCGCCGAACAGCGCGTTGGTGACGCAGCTGCTGGTTTCCACATTGCCCGCCACCACCGCCGCCGGTGGGCGCGGGTTGAGCATGCAGCCTTCAGGCACGATCTCGTGCAGGGGCTTCAGGCAGCCGGCGTTGAGCGGGATGTCGTCGTCCACCAGCGTGCGAAAGACATACAACACCGCCGCCATCGTCACCGCCTTGGGGGCGTTGAAGTTGTTTGGCAACTGCGCGCTGGTGCCGGTGAAGTCGATGGTGGCCTCGCGCTGCACCGCATTCACCGTGACCTTGACGCTGATCTGCGCACCGTTGTCCAGGGGCAGTGAGAATTCCCCGTCTTTCAGCGCCGTGATGACCCGGCGCACCGATTCCTCGGCGTTGTCCTGCACGTGCCGCATGTAGGCCGCCACCGTGGGCCGGCCAAACTGCGCCACCATGGCCACGAGTTCTTCCACCCCTTTTTGGGTAGGGGCCCGCCTGCAAGAGGGCCAGCAGTTCGGGCTCGCGCAGCGCGCCACCGCGCACCAGCAAGAAGTTGTCCAGCAGCACGCCTTCTTCTTCAATGCACTTGCTGAAGGGCGGCATGCTGCCGGGGGTGATGCCGCCAATGTCGGCATGGTGGCCGCGGCTGGCCACGTAAAACGCCGGTGTGGCATCGCCCGCATCCAGGTACACGGGTGTCACCACCGTCACATCGGGCAGGTGCGTGCCACCGTGGTAGGGGTCGTTGAGCACATACACGTCACCGGCCACCATGGCCGGGTTGCGTGTGATGACGGTCTTGATGCTCTCGCTCATGCTGCCCAGGTGCACCGGCATGTGGGGTGCGTTGGCGATGAGTTCACCGGCCTCGTTGAACAGCGCGCAAGAGAAGTCCAGCCGCTCCTTGATGTTGACCGAGTGCGCCGTGTTCTGCAGCCGCAGGCCCATCTGTTCGGCAATGTTCATGAAGAGGTTGTTGAAGACCTCCAGCATCACCGGGTCGGCGTCGGTGCCTATGGCGTGCTGCGTGGCACGTGGCACCACACGTTGCAGTTCCAGCGGGCCGGCCGCCATGAGCACGGCCTGCCAGCCGGGCTCGACCACCGTGGTGGCGTTTTTCTCGGCAATGACAGCCGGCCCGCTGATGGTGGCGCCCGCACGCAGTGATTCACGCACAAACAAGGCCGCGTCAAGCCAGGTGCCGCTGTGCATGCGCACGGTGGCGTCGGGCACGGGCACGTGCGGCGGGGGCTCATGGCCGGTGGCCAGCGCGGCAGCGCCTTCACCCGCGCCCACCGCTTCTACCGACACGGCCTCAATCACCAGTGTGCGGCCCGGCATCAAAAACGCAAAGCGCTGCCGGTAGCCGGCCTCAAAGTCTTGCTGCACCTGCGCCTGCGTGGCGCAGGGCACCACCAGCGCCGTGTCGGTGCCCTGGTAGCGCACGTGCAGATTGCGTCGCAGCGTGATGTGCGCAGGCAGCACACCCTGGCTGGCCACTTCATGGCGGGCGGCACTGCCCAGTGCGTCCAGCCGGGCCGCAGCGGCGCGCAGGCCGGCTTCGTCCAGCGGCAGCTCGATGGCCGCTTCACGCATGGCAATCTGGTCGGCCAGCCCCATGCCGTAAGCGCTGAGCACACCGGCCAGCGGGTGCACAAACACGCGGCGCATGCCCAGGGCGTCGGCCACACCGCAAGCATGCTGGCCGCCCGCGCCACCAAAACACTGCAGCGTGTACTGCGTGACGTCATAGCCCCGCGCCACGCTGATGCGTTTGACGGCGTTGGCCATGTTCTGGATGGCGATCTGCAAAAAGCCTTCGGCCAATGATTCGGCTGTGGTGGCGCGGCCCGTTTGCTGCTGCACCTGTGCGGCCAATGCGTTGAACTTCTGCGTCACGCCTTCGCGGTCAAGTGCTTCGTCGGCCCTGGGGCCAAACACCTTGGGAAACCACGCCGGCTGGATCTTGCCCAGCAGCACGTTGGCGTCGGTGGTGGCCAGCGGGCCGCCGCGCCGGTAGCTGGCCGGGCCGGGGTTGGCGCCCGCACTCTGCGGGCCCACACGCAGCCGCGCACCGTCAAACTGCAGCAGGCTGCCGCCACCCGCGGCCACGGTGTGGATGCTCATCATGGGCGCACGCATGCGCACGCCGGCCACCTGGGTTTCAAAGGCACGCTCAAACGCGCCGGCGTAGTGGCTCACGTCGGTGCTGGTGCCACCCATGTCAAAGCCGATGACCTTGTGGTGGCCCGCCGCCACCGCCGTGCGCACCATGCCCACGATGCCCCCCGCCGGGCCGCTGAGGATGGCGTCCTTGCCCTGGAAGCGCTGCGCCTCGGTGAGGCCGCCGCTGCTTTGCATGAAGTACAGGCGCACCCCAGGCATTTGCGCCGCCACCTGTTCCACATAAC
>CAZUKT010000652.1:0-66 GCA_964620975.1 uncultured Rubrivivax sp.
GGCCCGTGGTTTGCGCACACCATCACCAAGACCATGCTCAACCAGGAATGGGCCATGGGCATTGAA
>CAZUKT010000652.1:86-2513 GCA_964620975.1 uncultured Rubrivivax sp.
CCGACGGCCCGTGGTTTGCGCACACCATCACCAAGACCATGCTCAATCAGGAATGGGCCATGGGCATTGAAGAGATGATTGAAAGCGAAGCGCAGGCACAAGCGCTGTGCATGCTGACGCAAGACTTCAAGCGTGCTTTTGACGCCTTTGCGGCCCGGCAGACACCGCGTTTTGAGGGCAACTGACGTGGCCCGCACCAAGCACCTGGCGCTGCCGTTTTTTGACGACGCCCACCGTGCGCTGGCGGCCGGCCTGGACGGCTGGGCCGCGTCGCACTTGCTGGCCATTGACCACCACGACACCGACCGCGCCTGCCGCACGCTGGTGGCCGCTTTGGGCCAGGCCGGTTGGCTGCGCCACTGCGTGCCGGCCGCGTACGGTGGTGCGAGCGCGGCGCTGGACTCGCGTGCGCTGGTGGTGTGCCGCGAGACCCTTTCGCGCCACAGCGGGCTGGCCGACTTTGCCTTTGCCATGCAAGGCCTGGGCAGTGGGCCCATCACGCTGGCGGGCAGCGAAGCTCTCAAGGCCGAACTGCTGCCCCAAGTGGCACGCGGTGCGTGCATCACCGCCTTTGCCTTGACCGAACCCGGCGCCGGGTCTGACGTGGCGGCCATGGCCTGCATGGCGCACGACGACGGCGACGCCTACGTGCTCAACGGCGAGAAGACCTGGATCAGCAACGGTGGCATCGCCGACGTGTACTGCGTGTTTGCGCGCACGGGTGAAGGCGACGAGCCCGGGGCGGCGGGTGGTGGCACAGGTGGCACACGCGGTACACGCGGCACACGTGGCATCAGCGCCTTTGTTGTGCACGCCGGCACGCCGGGTCTGGAGATCGCCGAGCGCCTGCACGTCATCGCCCCGCACCCACTGGCGCGCTTGCGCTTCAACGCCTGCCGGGTGCCCAAGCGGCAGTTGTTGGGCGCCCCCGGCGAAGGCTTCAAGCTGGCCATGCGCACGCTGGACATCTTTCGCGCCAGCGTGGCTGCAGCGGCGCTGGGTTTTGCGCGCCGTGCATTGGACGAGGCGCTGCGCCACGCCAAGGGCCGTGCCATGTTCGGCCAGCACCTGGCCGACTTCCAACTGACCCAAGCCACGCTGGGTGACATGGCGGCCGACATCGACGCCGCCGCCTTGCTGACCTACCGCGCCGCCTGGCTGCGTGACGTGGGCAGCGCGCCGGGCCAGCGTTGCACCCGAGAAGCCGCCATGGCCAAGATGGTGGCCACTGAAAACGCGCAAAAGGTGATTGACCGCGCGCTGCAGATGCACGGCGGCCAAGGTGTGCAGGTGGGCTCGGTGGTGGAAAGCCTGTACCGCGAGATCCGTGCGCTGCGCATCTACGAAGGCGCCACCGAAGTGCAGCGCCTGATCATCGGGCGCGACCTGCTGGCCGGCTCAACTTTGCTTTGAGGCGCCGGCCAGGGTCAAGCAGCCATCAGTGCTTCAGGCAGCGCTGATGCGCCGACGGGCGCGCCAGCCCACCAGGGCCAGGCCCAACCCCATCAGCGCGTAGGTGCCGGGCTCGGGCACGCCCACCACGGTGCGGGTAAAGAAGCTGGCGTTGGCGCATTCGGTGGCGTTGTCAAACTGGCAGGTGCTGGCTGGGAAGGTCACGGCCGACATCTCGTTGCCCCGGGCGTCCAGGCCGTCCACGTTGAGCCATGCCACAGAGCGGTAGAACTCATAGGTGCCCGCCGCCACCGGCCCCGAGGTTGGGGCGAAGGTGCCAAACAGGTATTCCATCGACTGGCCGGGCGTGAGCCTGAAGGGCTCTGCAAACGGGTCACCCGCAAAAGAGAAGGTGTAGGGCGGGCCTTGGGTGCATTGGCCCGGCGCACCAAAGTTGCCGCTGCAACCAAAGCCGATCGTCAGGTCAAAGCGGGTGTAGCTGTCAAAAGGCACGAAGTCCCAGTTCTGGGTGTCGGCATTGAAGACGTAGGTGCCAGTGGGCACGATGTCGGGGTGCAAACCACCGAAGGCCAGCGAGCTGTCGACCACAAAGTCCAGCGACGGGTCGTTGTTGGTGAAGCGCAGGTTCACCGCAATGCTGTCGGTGGGCCCCACCACGCCCGTGGGCTCGGTGAAGATCAAGGACAGTGACGACGCAGGGGCCTGGGCCCACGCGCCAGAGATGCTTGCAGCCAACAGCGCGGCTGCCTGCGCGAAACGTCTAAGAGCAATGGCGAAGTCCATAGAACCCCCTTGGTGGATGAGTTCTTGAATCGTCTGCCCCGACATGGCGCAGTGGGGTGCTTCAGATCAATTTTGGCCAGCCCACCGCCCCCCCATTCACGGGGGTGGGGCCCGGCTGCGGCAGCGCCAATGCGCAGCCCCCACAGGCGTTTGGCCGCCCGGGGCGCCAGACGCACTGGCCACGATGGCGTGCAGGGCAAACCCGAATTTTTAATCGTTGCCAAGCCTTCA
>CAZUKT010000653.1:0-2508 GCA_964620975.1 uncultured Rubrivivax sp.
CCCCTCTGGAAGCACTCTCCAGATGGGATGTCTACCCAGTAGGGGGCTCCAAGGGAACCCACCACAGGCTGCCCATAGGTAGACCCCATGGTGATGGCCGGTTGTCAGTGGTGGAGGGTTGCCCAATGGAGTGGATTCGGGGACCGGATTTTGAATCCGCTACGTCTACCGATTTCGTCACGAGGGCACGGTGCTTGGGGTCGGCCCCAGAGCGTCGCGGATTATCACATGGCCTGCCGGCACCCCCGGTTCACCACTGCCACAATCGCCCGCTACAGGAGCAAACAAGCATGGCGTGGAGCGCAGATTCGGTGAGCTACAAGACCCTGGAAGACGCCATCGGCCACACGCCGCTGGTGCGCTTGCAGCGCCTGCCCGGTGACGCCGGCGTGGCGCGTGGCAACGTCATTCTCGGCAAGCTGGAAGGCAACAACCCGGCTGGTTCGGTGAAGGACAGACCGGCCATCAGCATGATCAAGCGCGCTGAAGAGCGCGGCGAGATTCGCCCCGGCGACGTGCTGATCGAGGCCACCTCTGGCAACACCGGCATTGCCCTGGCCATGGCCGCCGCGATACGCGGCTACCGCATGGTGTTGATCATGCCCGAGGACTTGTCCATAGAACGTGCGCAGACCATGAAGGCCTTTGGCGCCGAGCTCATCCTTACGCCGCGCAGTGGTGGCATGGAATACGCCCGTGACCTGGCCGAGCAGATGCAGCGTGAAGGCAAGGGCCGTGTGCTAGACCAGTTTGCCAACGCCGACAACCCGCGTGTGCACTACGAAACCACGGGCCCCGAGATCTGGGACGACACACAGGGCCGCATCACGCACTTCGTCAGCGCCATGGGCACCACCGGCACCATCACCGGCGTGTCGCGCTTCTTGAAGGAAAAGAACCCGGCGGTCAGCATCGTGGGCGCGCAGCCTGCAGAAGGCTCACGCATCCCCGGCATCCGCAAGTGGCCAGAGGCCTACCTGCCCAAGATCTACGATCCTGCGGCGGTGGACGAACTGGTGCTGGTGAGCCAGGCCGATGCCGAGCACATGGTGCGCCGCATGGCACGGGAAGAAGGCCTTTTTGCCGGCATCTCGGCGGCAGGCGCTTGCTGGGTGGCGCTGCAGCTGGCGCAGCGGCTGCAAAACGCCACCATCGTGTTCATCGTGTGTGACCGCGGTGACCGCTATCTGTCCACCGGGGTGTTTCCGGCGTGATCGAGCCCGCGCGTTTTTGCCAGCAGTGCGGCACCGCGCTGCAGCTGATCGAACTGGCCGAAGATGGCGGCCCCAAACAGCGCCTGCGCTGCCCGGCATGTGGCTGGACCCACTGGAACAACCCCACGCCCGTGCTGGCTGCTGTGGTGGAGTGCACCGACCGCGGCGGCCGCATCCTGCTGGCCCGCAACGCCGCTTGGGCGGGCCGCATGTTTGCGCTGATCACCGGCTTCATGGAAGCCGGCGAGACCGCGCAACAAGGCATCACACGCGAAGTGGCCGAAGAAACTAATTTGCAGGTACACGCGCTGTCGCTCATTGGCGTGTATGACTTCCAGCGCATGAACCAGGTGATCATCTGCTTTCATGCACAGGCCACGGGTGACATCAAGCTGTCGCCCGAACTGGCCGAATACAAGCTCTTTGCGCCGGCCGACGTGCGCTGCTGGCCTGCCGGCACGGGCCACGCCATGGCCGACTGGCTGCGCTCGCGGGGTTACGAGCCAAAGTTCTTGGAGCCACCGGCGCAACCGTAGAATCTGCACCATGGAAGTCAACAGGGAACTCGACACCCGCGGCCTGAATTGCCCGCTGCCCATCCTCAAGGCCAAAAAGGCCCTGGCGGACATGGTCAGTGGCGAGACGCTGCGTGTGGTGTCCACCGATGCCGGGTCGCTGCGCGACTTTCAGGCCTTTGCCCGCCAGACCGGCAATGAGTTGCTGGAGCAAAGCACCGTGGGCAGCGATTTCATGCACGTGCTGCGCCGGCGCTGACGCCAGCCTGTGGGGCCCGCTACAGCGGCAGGGCCTTCAAGAAGTCTCTGAAACCCGGGCCCAGCAGCGGGTGGGCCAGCGCCAGTTCCACATTGGCCTGCAAGAAACCCTCTTTGCTGCCGCAGTCGTAGCGTTTGCCTTCATAGCGGTAGGCAAACACTTTCTCGCGGCGCAACAGCGACGCAATGCCGTCGGTGAGCTGGATTTCGCCGCCCACCCCACGCGGCTGCGACGCAATTTCATGAAACACCCCTGGCGTCAGGATGTAGCGCCCGGCCACGCCCAGCCGCGACGGCGCGTCTTCAGGGGCGGGCTTTTCCACGATGCGGGTCACGTCGATAAGGCGCTCGTTCACCTCGGTGCCAGCCACGATGCCGTAGCGGCGCGTGTGGACGGCCGGCACTTCTTGCACCGCGATGATGGACGCGCGCCACTCGCGAAACTGCTCCACCATCTGCTTGAGCACCGGCGTGTCGCCCACCATCAGGTCGTCGGCCAGCAGCACGGCAAAGGGCTCGTT
>CAZUKT010000654.1:0-556 GCA_964620975.1 uncultured Rubrivivax sp.
GGGCCCGGCGCGCGGCGTGTGTTTGGTCGAACTGGCGCTGCGGCGGGCGGGCGACGCCGTCATCGCCACCGTGGCCGCCGCGCTGGGCCTGCCGCAACCGGCCGGTGCCGACCCGATGGCCGGCCTGCTGCAGGTGCTGGCGCCGCTGCAGATGCTGCTGGCGCTGGACAACGCCGAGCATGTGCTGCCGGCCGTGGCCGCGCTGGTGGCGGTGCTGCGCGACGGCGCGCCCGGTGTGCGCATCGTCGTCACCAGCCAGGCGCCGCTGGGCCTGGCCGAAGAGAGGCTGTTTCGGCTGGGCCCGCTGGCCGTGCCCCCCACCGGGCCGACCGCATGGACGGCGCAGGCCGTCGCGTCGTTTGGCGCTGTTGCCCTGTTCGCGCTGCGCGCGCAGGCCCGTGACACGCGCTTCGCCGTCACCGATGCCAACGTGGCGCAGGTGGTGGAGTTGTGCACGCGTCTGGACGGCGCGCCGTTGGCCATCGAACTGGCCGCCGCGCGCGCCTCGCACCTGGGGCTGAGCGCGCTGCTGGCCGGCCTGGACCAGCGGCTGGCG
>CAZUKT010000654.1:566-2506 GCA_964620975.1 uncultured Rubrivivax sp.
TGGGATAGCCGTGGTGCGGGCCGCGGTTACGTCAGTCTCGCGATCACCGACAACCGGATCTACACGCTGGGTGATGGACCCTCGACGGCTGAGGACAAGGACGAGTATGTCACTTGTTTCGATCTCGCCGACGGCAAGCAACTGTGGAAGGCCAAGACGGGGCCGGCCTGGACCAGCGGCTGGCGATGCTGACCGGGGGCCGCCGCGACGCCCCGCAGCGCCACCAGACACTGCGCGCCGCGCTGCAGTGGAGCCACGATTTGTTGAGCCCGGTGGAGCAGGCTGTGTTCCGCCGCTTTGCTGTTTTCGTCGGTGGCGCGGCGCTGGACGAGGTGCTGGCTGTGGTGGCCGATACGGACGAAGGCGCAGACAGCAACGCCGTCACCGACGCGGCCCCCGCTGGCATCGACCGCTGGGCCGCGCTGGACGCACTGGGCACGCTGATCGACCGCTCGCTGATCGAACAGATGCCGGGCGCAGCAGCATGCCCTGCCGCTGCGGGTGCAGAAGTCGCAAATACCGCAAGAGCCGCTGATGCCGCTGATGCGGCGCCGCGCTACCGCCTGCTGGACACGCCGCGTGCGTTTGCCCGCGAGCAAATGCGCGCGGCTGGCGAGCAAGCGCTGATGCAGCAGCGCCATGCGCTGGCGATGCGCAGCCGCTATGCGCGGGCCCGCGAAGACCTGTTGGGCGGGCGCCTGGGTTTCGACGCCTGGCGTACCGAACTGGACCTCGACATCGACAACGGCCTGGCTGCAGCCGCCTGGGCGGCGCAGCACGACGCCGAGACGGCCTGGGTCATCGCCACCGGGCTGTCGCGCAACATCTACGGCCGCCGCAACACCGACTGCAAGGCGATCTGGCAGGCGGTGGAACCACTGTTGGACGCGGCCCTGGTGACCCTTGCGGCAGCACCGCCATCAGCCCCGGCCGCGCCCTCGCCGTGGCTGGCGCGCGCCCTGTGCGAATGCGCGGTGTTCTGGACCAACCACAGGCCGTCCCACGCCCGCCTGCGCGCCGACCAGGCCCTGCCGCTGGCGCGGGCCAGTGGTGACACGCAGATGCAGTGCCTGGCCTTGGCGCGCATCGCCTGGCTCTGCAGTGACGAGGAAACGCTGCCGGAATTCCAGCAGATCAGCACGGAGTTGAGCGCGCTGTGCCGGGCCGACTGGCCGGTCTTCGTGCAGACCGAAATCCACCAGCACGACTGGCTGCACGCCCATATGGCCGGCGACTTCGATGGCGCGCTGGCCGAGCTGCGGCTGCAGGCCGCGCGGCATGCGGATTGCGGCTACACCGACACATCGCCCTACGGCAACATGGTGATGGTGTTGATCCACGCCGGCCGGCTAGATGAGGCCATTGCCCAGTCGCGCGCGTTGCTGGACCGCTTCGTCGGCAAGCGCCACCAGGGGCCCAGCCGCCACCTGCTGAACAACCTGGCCGGCGCCCACCTGGCGCAAGACGACACCGTGCAGGCGCGCGCCGTGCAGCAGGCCTTGTGGCCACTGGCGGTCAGCCACGACATGCTGCGCCACTGGTCGTGCAACGCGGCCTTGTTGGCGGCGCTGGAACAGCGGCCGCGTGCCGCGCTGGCCCTGCTGGCTTATTCAGACGCCGCCACCGAAAAGGCCGCGCCAGGCATGCCGCGCCAGGGTTCAGAGCAGCGCATGGTGGAACGCACCTTGACGCTGGCGCGCACGGCGCTGGGTGGCGCGGGGTTTGCGGCAGCCGAAGCGCAACTCAAGGCCCAGGGTGCGGCGTTGTCGGAAGCCGCGCTGCTGGCGCTGGCCCTGGGCCACGCAGACCCCAGCGGCGGCGCCTGACGAGCGGCCGCGCTGGCGCTACCCTAGAAACCGCAGTTGGACGCGGCCAGCGCGCCGCAGCCCGGCCCAATCGGGTGCGTAGCGCTCTCACCCAAGCGGTGAAGAGGGTCGTGG
>CAZUKT010000655.1:0-2498 GCA_964620975.1 uncultured Rubrivivax sp.
CTACAAGCTGGTGGCCTTTGACATGGACTCCACGCTCATCAGCATCGAGTGCATCGACGAAATCGCCGCCGCCGTGGGCCGCAAGGCTGAAGTGGCGGCCATTACCGAAGCCGCCATGCGGGGCGAAAACATCGACTACCGCGTCAGCCTGCACCGCCGCCTGGCGCTGCTGCGCGGCGTGCCGCTGGCCGCGCTGGAGCAGGTCTACACCCAGCGCCTGCGCCTGAACCCCGGGGTGGAGACCTTTGTGTTGGCCTGCCGCGCGGCGGGACTGAAAACGCTGCTGGTGTCGGGCGGTTTCACCTTCTTCAGCGAAAGGGTGCGCGAACGCCTGCAACTGGACTTTGCCCGCGCCAACATGCTGGACGTGGTGGACGGTTGCCTCACCGGCGCGTTGGTGCCGCGCCCCTGGGGCGACGTGGTGGACGGCACCGAAAAGCGTCGTGTGCTGCTGGAAGTGGCCGAACTGATGGGCATCAGCCCGGCACAGACCATTGCCGTGGGCGACGGCGCCAATGACCTGCCCATGATGGCCGTGGCCGGCTTGTCCATCGCCTTTCACCCCAAGCCGGCGGTGCTGCAGCAAGCCATGCTGTCCATCACCCAAGGTGGCATGGACCGCGCCCTGGGGCTGCTGGCGGGCTGAGCCCAAAGGCCGGGCCCGCCGCCGTGCGGGCCGTCAGTCGTTAAAGACCAGTTGCACGCGGTGCTGGCGTTCGCTGGGCAGGGGCTCAAAGCGCCACTGCTCCAGCGCCGCCACCATGGCCCGCACGAGTTGCCGTGACGCGGGTGGCAGCACGCTCACGCTGGCCACCGTGCCGTCGGCGCGAATGGTGAGCTCGGCAGTGACGCCGGTTTCGCGGCGCACGCCGTCAAGCAGGCCGGGCGTCATGACCGGTTCCACCATCGTCACGAGCTTTGGCTTGGTGTCTACCAGTGACGTCATCACCTCGGCAGCCTTGGGCAGGGGCAGCGCCATGTCGGCGCGGCCCACGGCCTGCAGAGCCGGCGTGGCCACGTTGTCGGCGCGGCGCTGCAGGTTGTCAGAAGCCATGGTGATGGCCGTGGTGATGCCTTCGCCATTGGCCACCGGCTGCAAGGCCGCAGAAGGCAGCACCGGTGCTGCCGACGCTGCGGGCGCCGGCACGGCTGCGGGCGCCAGCACCGGGGCGGCGGGCTGCAACGATGCGGGCACGAATGAACGGGATGCGATCACGGCAGTTTCGGCCGGGGCGCCTGCGCCTGCCGCAACGGCCGCTGGCGCTGGCGCTGGGCGCACCGCAATGCGCCGCGTGGTGTCGGCCGCATCAGACGCTTCGGGTTCTTGCACCCGGCGTTTGCTCTTGCTGGCCTCCAGGATCACCCGCATGGGGCCGGCCGCCTGCCGGCGCGCACGTTCCATGGCCGCTGACGCCGCAGCGTCGGCCGCTGGGGTTTGTTGCGCCCAAGCGGACGCTGCCATCAGCAGCGGCAAGCAGGCCAAGGCCCACAGAAGACGATTCCACACAACGACACCTCCTCGACTCTTCGCGGCTCGTGGCCGGCGGTCTGCGCCAAGCGGGCTGAGGTGCAGCCTGCCTTGAACGCGGGTGCGGCGATTCTAGGGAGGCAATAGCCCCAGGGGCACCCGGGCCGCCCCGCATTCCCGGGGGGAGGCTGCCTTTCAAACGTAGCGGCACGTAACGCGCTGCGGGCCGTGCGCCAACCCTTGTTTGGTGCAAACCAGCCCCTGCCACCACCACCGGGCTGGCTAGCATAGGCAACCCGCAACCGGAGACCCGCACGATGAGCACCCCCACCAAGTTCTTGCTCGACGAAAGCAAGATGCCGCGCCATTGGTACAACATCGCGGCCGACCTGCCCGTGCCCTGTGCGCCGCCGCTGCACCCCGGCACCATGCAGCCGGTGGGGCCCGACGACCTGGCGCCGCTGTTCCCCATGGAACTCATCATGCAAGAGGTGAGCACCGAGCGCGAGATACCCATCCCCGAGCCCGTGCGCGACGTCTTCAAGCCCTGGCGCCCCAGCCCGCTGGTGCGCGCACACCGGCTTGAAAAGGCCCTGGGCACCACGGCCCGCATCTACTACAAGTACGAAGGCGTCTCGCCCGCCGGCAGCCACAAGCCCAACACCGCCGTGCCGCAGGCCTGGTACAACGCGCAGGCCGGCATCAAGAAGATCGCCACCGAAACCGGCGCCGGGCAGTGGGGTTCGTCGCTGGCCTTTGCCGGTGCGCTGTTTGGCATCGACGTGACGGTGTTCCAGGTGCGCGTCAGCTATGACCAAAAGCCTTACCGCCGCGCGCTGATGGAAACCTACGGCGCCACCTGCCACGCCAGCCCCAGCCCGCTGACCAACAGCGGCCGGGCCATCCTGGCGCAAAACCCCAACCACCCGGGCTCGCTGGGCATAGCCATCAGTGAAGCCGTGGAAGTGGCAGCAACCAACGACGACACCAAGTACGCGCTGGGCTCGGTGCTCAACCACGTGCTGATGCA
>CAZUKT010000656.1:0-2490 GCA_964620975.1 uncultured Rubrivivax sp.
GTGGTGACGATGCTCATGAACATGTTCTTTGGCAGCCGGCTCAAGGGCATGCCACCCAAGCTGGTCAGCGACGACGGCAAGAACGTCATCATCCGGCCGCTGGCCTATGTGGCGGAGACCGACCTGACACGCTGGGCCGAGCACCGGCAGTTCCCCATCATCCCGTGTTCGTTGTGCGGCAGCCAGACCAACCTGCAGCGGGTGCAGATCAAGAACATGATCCACGGCTGGGAGCGGCAGTACCCGGGCCGCATCGACAACATGGCCACCGCCATGGCCAATGTGACGCGCTCACACCTGATGGACCGGAACCTCTTCCCCTTCACCACGCTCAAAGCCACAGGCGTGGCCAGTGCCGACGGCGACATTGCCTTCGACGAAGAGCCCTGTGCCCCCACCCCACCGCTGGGCACGGTGCACTTGCACCGCAGTGCCAGCGGCCTTGACGAGGAGTGAACATGATCACAAGACGCACCCTGGGCACGCTGGCCGTGCTGGCCGCTGCCACCACACTGGCGGGCTGCGCTGCCATGCGCAGCGTGAGCAGCGAGGTGACGAGCTTTGGTGAATGGCCGGCCGATCGCAAAGCCGGCACCTACGCCTTTGAACGCCTGCCCTCACAGCAGAACCTGCCTGCCACGTCTGACGCCCTGGAAGCCGCGGCAAGCGGCGCGCTGAAAAAAGCCGGGTTTGAGCCGGCCGCCGCAGGCAAGGACCCCGACGTGCTGGTGCAACTGGCCGCACGCAGTGGCCGCGCCGACTTGTCGCCGTGGTCTGACCCCATCTGGTGGCGCGGCAGTTTTGGTGTCTACCGCCACGGCCCGTGGTTCGGCCCGCGCTGGGGCATGGGCCTGCAGATGGACACCTTGCGTTATGAGCGGGAGGTGGCGGTGCTGATCCGCGACCGCGCCAGCGGCAAGCCCTTGTTCGAGGCCCGCGCCAGCAATGAAGGCAACACATCCACCGCCGGCAGCGGCACCCTGGCGGCCATGTTCCAGGCCGCGTTGATGGACTTCCCGCGCCTGGGCATCAACCCCAGGCAGGTGGTGGTGACGCTGCCTGATTGACGGCGCTAGCTGGCCGGCGCCACCAGCGACCGCAGGTCTTCTTCCCAGCCCTTGAGCGTGTCGCGTGCCTTCTGGCGCTGCGCGGCCGTGGTGGCGTTGTGGATTTGCGCGGCCAGGCCACAGTTGTATTCGGCCAGCTTCACCTGGTAGGCACGGTACTCGGCCTGCGGTGACCTTTCAGTGCGTGCAGCCAGTGCGCGCAGGGCAGCCACGCGTGCGTCGCGGTCGGCCTTGTCGGCCACCAGGCGGCGCAGGGTCTGCAGCGTGTCACGCTGGCGGCGCTGGCGCTCGGCCACCCACAGGTCGGGGTTGAAAGGTGAAAGTTGGACCCCTGCGTGGATGACCTTGAGCTGCGTCTCGTCCAGCGTGCCGTACAACTGCTCGGCACGTTTGACGGTGCGCTTGACGGATTCCTTCAAACGCTCGGCGGTGTCGGGCTGCAAGAAGTCGTCGCGCATTTCGGCATTGCCCTTGGCGTAACGCTGCGCCAGATGGGTGAACTGCGGCTCGCCCAGGCCTGGCAGCAGATCGGCAAATTCATTGATGGCGCGGTCAATGGCCGGGTCAAGCTTGCCACGCAGGCGGTCTTGCCAGGCGCAGGCCAGTGCGGGGGTGGTGGGCTCCTGCACCTGCGCCTGCAGGCTGGCCAGCGTGGCCACGTATTCGGGCAGTTGTGTGGCGCGGTGCCAATCAAACCAGCGGTCGATGGCCCGCTTGGCGGCGGGGGCTTGTTCGCTGCTGAAATCGACATACGCGTCCAGCCACCACCACGCCAGTTGCGCGCCGTTGTTGTAGCCCAGGCGCAGGGCGCTACAGGCCGTGAGCAAGGGGCCGGTGAGCACCAGCAGCACCACGATAATCAGCGTTTTGACCCAAGATGAAGGCATGCATGTCGCTCAACGTTGTGATCATGGCTGCGGGCAAGGGCACCCGCATGAAGTCGGCCCTGCCCAAGGTCTTGCACCGGCTTGCCGGCACCAGTCTATTGCAGCATGTTCTGAATGCCGCTGCGCGCGTGGGTGCCAACCGCACCGTCATCGTCACCGGCCACGGCGCGGCTGAGGTTGAAGCCGCCACCGCCCAGAGCGGCGCGGTGTTTGTGCGCCAGATGCCGCAGCTGGGCACGGGCCACGCCGTGCAGCAGGCGGTACCAGCGCTGGACGATGCCAACGCCATAACGCTCATCCTGTACGGCGACGTGCCGCTGATTGGCGCCGACACGGCCAGTGCCCTGGTGCGGGCCTGCGGCGGGACGGATCTTGCACTGCTGAGTTTTCAGCCGCTGGACCCGGCACGCTACGGCCGCATCGTGCGCGACGCCGCCGGCGGTGTGCGCGCCATCGTGGAATACAAGGACGCCAGCGACGAACAGCGCCGCATCGGCGAGGTCTACAGCGGCATCATGGCCGCCCCCACCGCCATG
>CAZUKT010000657.1:0-2489 GCA_964620975.1 uncultured Rubrivivax sp.
CCGTGTGGCCATTGGCGCGCACCACACACAGGCGGCATGAACATGCGGCGCAAAGTCGGGGTGCCAGCACAGGTGCGGGATGTAGCGGCCGGCGCGGCGTGCGGCCATCAGCACCGTGTCACCCGCTTCAAAGGGCAGGTCTTCGCCGTCCAGCCTGAAGTGCGCTGGTGCCACGGGCACCGAAGCGGCCGATGTCTCGCGGTTCATGGGGTGTCCTCCATGTGGGCGGCGCTGTCGTCACGCCCGGTCATCAGGCGGCCGATGGAAAGCTCGTGGTCCACGTCAAACGCCGGCTCGAAGTAAAGCGACTGCAGGTGCTTTTCATAGGCCGGGCGGAACTTCAAGATCGTGTCGCGCAGGGGATTGCAGGCCGTTTCACCCAGGCCGCAATGCGTGGTGAGGTGCATCAGCTTGTCCAGTTCAAACAGCACGTCGATGTCGTGGCGCGAGCCGCGGCCCTGCGCCAGCTTGTCCATGCGCTTGACCACCAGCGTCGTGCCCACGCGGCACGGTGTGCAAAAGCCGCAGCTCTCGTGTGCAAAGAACTCGGCAAAGGCACGCGCCACTTCAAACATGTCGCGGCTGCGGTCAAACACCATGAAGGCGCCTGCGGTGGGCACGTCTTCAATGGCAATGCGGCGGCCAAACTCAAAGGCCGAAAGGCACACGCCCGACGGGCCACCCACCTGCACCGCCTGCGTGTCGCGTGCGCCGCTGTCTTCAAGCACGCGGCCGATGCGCACGCCGTAGGGGTATTCGTAGATGCCGGGCCGTTCACAGTCGCCCGACACCGCATGCACACGCGTGCCGGTTGAAACCGCCGTGCCAATGCCAGCCCACCAGACGCCGCCTTGCACCATGATGGGTGGCACGGCGCAAAAGGTCTCGACGTTGTTGACGATGGTCGGCAGGCCCAGGTAACCCACCTCGGCCAGGCGTGGCGGGCGCAGGCGTGGCTTGGCGCGTTTGCCTTCAAGGGACTCGACCAGTGCCGACGCCTCGCCCGCCACGTAGCTGCCCGCGCCGACGTGGATGCAGATGTCGAAGTCAAAGCCCGCGTGGCCCAGGATGGCCGGCCCCAGAAGCCCGGCTTCGCGCCGGCGCGCCAGCGTGGCTTGCAGCCTTTCAAGCATGAAGCGGTATTCGCCGCGCAGGTAGACCATGCCGCGCTGCGCGCCAAGGGCCAGCGCGGCAATGGTCATGCCTTCAAACACGGCGTCTGCGTTGTGGCTGAGCAGCACGCGGTCCTTGAAGGTGCCGGGCTCGCCTTCGTCGGCGTTGCACACCACCACACGCTGCGGGTTGGCCGCCTTGCGGCAGGTTTCCCACTTGGTGGCGGCTGAAAAACCCGCGCCGCCGTAACCCCGCAGCTTGGCGGTCTTGATTTCGGCCAGGATGCCTTCGGGCCCGCGCGCCAGTGCGGCGGCCAGGGCCTGGCCCGGTGGGGCAGGGTCACCCAGCAGCAAGTCGGCGCGGCGGATGTTGTCCTTGACCTCAAACCACTTGGCCGGCCAGTTGGACACCGGCACGTGGTGGGTGATGAGGTCGGCCAGCATGGCCACGCGGGAGGCGTCGAGGTTGGTCACCACCTGGTGGTGGTTGACGAGCAAGGCGGGGCCCTGGTCACACAGGCCTGTGCACGAGGTCTTGTCCACCGACACCAGGCCGCTGGCGCTGGTGCGGCCCGGCACCACGTTCAAGCGTCGGCACAACTCGGCCATCAGCGCCTGGCTGCCACGCATGCGGTCGGTGATGTTGTCGCTGAAGAGCACGCGGTAGGTGCCCACCGGCTGCATGTGAAAGAAGCGGTAGAAGCCCGCCACGCCTTCCACCTGGGCCAGCGTCAAACCCAGGGCCGACGCCAGTTGCGAAAGCACGCTGCGGGGCAGCCAGCCGATTTGCGCCTGCAACTCGCGCAGCATTTGCACCAGTTGGTGCGGGTCGCGCTGGTGGCGCCGCAGCAGCGCCGACAAAGCCGACGCGGCGTGGGGGGGAGCAAGAGCATCGGTGGTCACGTTGTGCGCCTGAGTTGCCTTTGAATGCACGATAGGGGCCCACGCTGGTGTTGCTGATGACCCCAGTCAAGGTGGGCCCTACATCGCCGCAACAGCCGACCCATGGCAGCCCTGCGCCGCAAGAATCAGGCCACGCAGATGTCTTTGACGGGGTTCATTGGCAGGCGTCTGCGGGTGGCTCCAGTGGGCCAGCATGCATCGCGCGGTGGGGCGATTCCGCACCTTCCAGGGCCGTTCTGGGCGCGCTGCAGGCCCGCTCCAGGCCCGTGTCTGATCGCGTAAACTCGGCGCCGCTGCGGGTGTAGTTCAATGGTAGAACGGCAGCTTCCCAAGCTTCATACAGGGGTTCGATTCCCCTCACCCGCTCCAGCAGGCAGGCTCGCGCAACGGGCCTTGCCGCCGGGCCCGCAGGCCCGGCACAGCCGCTCAGGCGAGCATGCTCTCCAGCCCTTCGCACAACACATTCAGCTGCGG
>CAZUKT010000658.1:0-2485 GCA_964620975.1 uncultured Rubrivivax sp.
TACAACGTGAAGCTGGTCAGTGATTCTGGCAAGCTCTTGGTGGACGACCCTGCCGTGCGCCAGGGCCTCATCAACGCTGTCACGGACTACACCATGGTGTATGGCAAGGGCTGCACGCCGCCGTCTTCCACCAGTTGGAAAGACCCGGACAACAACGTCGCCTTCCACAACAAGACCATTGTGCTTACGCACAACGCCACCATCTCCATCGCCGCCAAGTGGCTGGACGATGCCACCAACGCCACGCTCACCGAGGCGCAGCGTGCCACCGCCAAGAAAAACTACAACGAACTCATCGCCACGGCGCCTTTCCCCAGCAAGCCCGACGGCAGCAAGATGACCTACCGTGCGGCGGTGAAGGTGGGTGTGATCTTCAAGGACAGCAAGAACAAGGCTGCGGCCAAGCAGTTTGTATCGTTCATGCTGGAAGAAGCCAACCTCACGCCTTATGTGGAAGGCTCGCAAGGCCGCTGGTTCCCGGTGCAGAAGGCGGCGCAGCAAAGCCCGTTCTGGAAAACCGACCCGCACCGCACCACGGTCTACAACCAGTTCATGGCCGGCACCACGTCGTTTGAATTCACCAAGAACTACAAGTTCACGGTGCTGAACAACGAAAACGTCTGGGCCAAGGCGATGAACCGCGTGCTCAATGAAAAGGTGCCAGTGGACCGTGCGGTGGACGAAATGATCGCCCGCATCAAGCAGGTGGCCAACTGACGCTGTGCTGAAACGGCTGCTGCCCGCTTGCGGGTGGCAGACCGCTGGCCCTGGACACCATGAGCACTGCCGCACTTTTACCCACTGACCCCGGCCCCGCGCACAAGCCCGCCAAGGCGTTGACGCAATGGGAGCGTTGGGGCCGTTTGATGGTGCTGCCCTACATCATCGTGTTCGTGGTGTTTGTTTTGTATCCGGTGTGTTATGGCCTGTGGCTGGCACGTGACCCGGCCAACTACACACAACTGGCCGACGACCCCATCTTCTTTCGCACCGCCATCAACACGGTGGTGTTCCTGCTGGTGGCGGTCAACCTGAAGATGATCGTGGCGCTTGGCTTGTCGGGCTTCTTCACGCACACGCGCTGGTGGGTCAAGGCCTTGTCGTTGCTCTTCATCCTGCCGTGGGCCGTGCCTTCGATTCCCACTATTCTGTCGGTGCGTTTCATGCTCAACCCCGAGTGGGGTGTCATCAACAGCACCTACTTCAGGCTCACCGGGCTGGACGGGCCCAACTGGCTGAATGATCCGACGCTGGCGCTGACGTTCTCCATGTTGATGCACATCTGGAAGAGCCTGCCTTTCTGGACGCTCATCCTGCTGGCCGGCCGCCTGGCCATACCCAGTGAACAGTACGAGGCCGCCAGCGTGGACGGTGCCACGCGTTGGCAGAAGTTCCGCTTCATCACCTGGCCGTCGATGATGGGGCTGTACTTCACGTCCACCGTGCTGAGCCTGATCTGGACGCTGGGTGACTTCAATAGCGTCTACCTGCTCACTGGCGGCGGCCCAGCCGATTTGACCCACGTGCTGGCCACGCTGGGCATACGCTACCTGCGGCTGGACCAGATATCACTTGCCATGGCGTCCATTGTTGTGGCGCTGCCGTTTGTGCTGCCCTTGGTGTTTGTGATGATGAAGCGGCTGAACAAGTGAAACGCAAAGCCATCATCAACGAAGCGCAGCTGCTGCTGATCGGCATACCGGTGCTGCTGTGGACGCTGATCCCCGTTTACCACATGGTGTTGTTTGCCATCTCCGAACGTGACTCCGCCACTTCGGGCCGGCTGTGGCCCAAGAACCCGACGCTCGACAACTTTCAGATCGTCTTCGAGCAAAAACACCTGTACCTGCAGCACTTCTGGCAGCAACTGGGCAACTCGTTGATGATTGCCGTGGCCGTGGGCGTGATCACGCTTTTTGTGGCCACCTGCGCGGCCTTTGCCATCAGCCGGCTCAAGGTTCGTGGCGGCCGCACGGTCATGAATCTGGCGCTCTTCACCTACTTCATCCCGGCGGCGTTTCTGGCCGTGCCCATGTACAAGACCATGGCCAACTACGGCCTGCTCAACAACAAGTGGAGCCTGGTGCTGGCCATGGTGACGATTGCGTCGCCGTATTGCATCTGGGTGCTCAAGCAGGCTTCAGACAAGTTGCCCTGGGAACTGGACGAAGCCGCGCGCATGGACGGCGCCACGCCGCTGCAGTTGTTTCGCCTGGTGTATGTGCCACTGATGGTGCCAAGCCTGGTGGCGGTGGGCACGTATTCGCTGCTGCTGGCCTGGAACGAATACCTCTACGGTTTCTTGCTGCTGAGCAAGGAAACCGACCTTACCCTTGCGGTGGCGCTGGGCAACTTTCTGGGTGCCGACGATTCACCCTGGGAGTTGCTGATGGCCACCGGCTGCATCTACGCACTGCCGCCGGCCGCCATTTACTACGCCTTCAAGCGCTACATGGTGTCGGGCCTCACGGCCGGCGCCGTCAAG
>CAZUKT010000659.1:0-2483 GCA_964620975.1 uncultured Rubrivivax sp.
TGGGACGTCGTGGGCCCGGTTTGTGAGTCGGGCGACTGGCTGGGGCGCGACCGTGCGCTGGCCGTGCAAACCGGGGACTTTCTGGCCGTGTTGTCAGCCGGTGCCTACGGCATGACCATGGCGAGCAACTACAACACCCGGCCGCGTGCCGCCGAGGTGATGCTAGACGGCGATCAGGTGCATCTCATACGCGACCGCGAGCAGGTTCGCGACTTGTTCATGGGCGAACACCTCGTGTAAGGGCTTCGGGCAACTGCATGCGGCCTCAAGCGCGGCAAGGCACTACAGCCGCCCTTCGTCTACCGCGTGGCAGGCCACCTGCACGCCGTGCACCAGGGTCAGGCTTGGGCGCTCCGCGCTGCAGCGTGCGTTGGCGTGCGGGCAGCGTGGATGAAACGCGCAGCCCGACGGCGGGTTTAGCGGGTTGGGCACCTCACCCTGCACCGGCGTGCGGGCGCGGCCGCTCATGGCAATGTCAGGAATGGCGTCCAGAAGCATTCGTGTGTAAGGGTGCCGTGGCCGACTGAAGAGATCGGCCTTGTCAGACACTTCAACCAAACGGCCCAGGTACATCACACCCACCTGGTCGGCCACGTGCCGCACCACGGCCAGGTTGTGGCTGATGAACAGGTAGGTCAGGCCCCGGCTGCGCTGCAGGTCCTTCATGATGTTGAGCACCTGTGCCTGCACCGACACGTCCAGGGCCGACGTGGGCTCGTCGCAGACCAGGAATTCGGGCTGCGTGGCCAGCGCCCGGGCGATGGAAATGCGCTGCCGCTGGCCGCCTGAGAACTGGTGCGGAAACTTCTCGCAGTCGGCCGCCGCCAGGCCCACCGACAACAGCAGTTCCACCACCCGCGCGCGCGTTTCGGCAATGCCTTGTCGGTGCACCACCAGGCCATGCTCGCGCAGCGGTTCGGCCACGATGTCAAGCACCTTCCAGCGTGGGTTGAGGCTGGCGTAGGGGTCTTGAAAGATCATCTGCATACGCCGTCGCAGTGCACGCAGTTCGGCGGCATTGCGGGTGGCGTCGGTGGCCTGACCATCAAAACGCACATCACCGCGTGTTGGCGCGTGCAGCCCCACCAGCAGCCGCGCCACGGTGCTCTTGCCGCAACCCGATTCACCCACCAGCGCCAGCGTCTTGCCGCGGTCAATGGCGAAGCTCACGCCGTCCACCGCGTGCACCCATTGGCGTGGTTTGCGTTCCACCAAGCGGTTGAGCCATGGCGGTGAGACGTCAAAGACCTTGGCCAGGTCACGCACTTGCACGAGTGCTGTCATGTGCGTCCTGTCTTGTCTTGCACCAGCCAACAAGCCGCGCGAGTGGCGCCGGCATCCAGCAGATCGGGCCGCTCGCGGTGGCAACGCTCTGTGGCTTGTGGGCAGCGTGGGTTGAAGGCGCAGCCCCGAGGAATGGCATTCAGGCGTGGCATGGCGCCGTCAATCTGCAGCAACTGGTCGCGATCGATTTCCATCGACGGGATGGAGCCCATCAGGCCCGCCGTGTAGGGGTGCGCAGCGCGGTGGATGACATCGGCCACGGGCCCGATTTCGGCCACGCGGACGGCGTAGAGCACCGCCACGCGGTCACAGGTTTCTGCAATGACACCCATGTCGTGCGTGACCAGCATCACCGCCGCGCCGTGGTCTTTGCACAAGCGCTTGAGCAACGAGATGATCTGCGCCTGAATCGACACGTCCAGCGCCGTGGTGGGTTCGTCGGCCACGATGAGTTGGGGCTCGGCAGCCAGCGCCAGCGCAATGACCACGCGCTGGCGCATGCCGCCACTGAACTGGTGTGGGTACTGGTCCAAACGATGCTCGGCCGCCTGAATGCCGGTTTCCTGCAGCAGATGGATGGCCCGCTTGCGGGCCTCGGCGGCGCTGACCGGCAGGTGGGTGAGGATGGTTTCGGTGAGCTGCCGTCCGATGGTGTACAGCGGGTTCAGCGAGGTCAGCGGGTCCTGAAAAATGGCGCCGATCTTGCGGCCGCGGATGGCGCGCATTTGCTCGTAGGGCAGGTTGTCGATGCGCTGGCCGGCCAGCACGATTTCGCCGCCTGCAATGCGGCCGGGCGGCTCCAGAAGGCCGATGATCGCTGCGCCCGTGAGTGACTTGCCGGCGCCAGACTCCCCCACCACACCCAGGATCTCACCGGGGGCGATGTCAAACGAGATGTCGTCCAGCGCCAGCAGCGTGCCGCGCCGGGTGGGGAACTCGACACGCAGGTTCTTGACCTGCAAGAGGGCGCGTGCGGTCACCGCAGCCTCGGGTTGAGCGCGTCGCGCAGCCAGTCGCCGAGCAGGTTCACGCTGAGCGCAATCAGCACCAGCATGGCGCCCGGGAAGATGGTGATCCACCACTCGCCAGAAAACAGGAAGTCATTGCCGACACGGATGAGTGTGCCCAGGCTGGGTGATGTGGGCGGCACACCCACACCCAGAAACGACAGCGTGGCCTCGGTGAGAATGGCTGCGGCC
>CAZUKT010000660.1:0-2482 GCA_964620975.1 uncultured Rubrivivax sp.
GTCGGCAATGCTCTTGGCAATCTGCTCGGCGCTGACCACCACGCTTTGCTGCATGGCCGCCACGCGGACGATCTGGTGGTAGGTGGCCGAGCAATCGTCGCCACCGCGGCCGCAACCGGCGATGCCGTGGAAGTCACCGTCGGGGCGCTGGATGACGTAGTAGACCTTGCCCGAATCAACCGCCAGCACCGTGCCCTTGGCGGCGCGCACGGCATTTTCGTAGTTGCGCCGCACCTCCAGCCGGCCCGGGTGAAGGCCCGAAGCATCCTTGTCGATGCCGTTGAAGTAGTACCAGAACTCGCCCTCCACCTTGTAGGACTTGTGGTTGCGTTCGGGTTTGTCGGGCGCCTCGGCGCGCCACATTTCCAGTTGCTTGAATCGCGCACGCTCGCAGTTGCCCATCACCTCGCCCGGAAACCGGCTGAACAGCGGGTTGGGTTCGCACTTGGGGTTGTCCTGGGCCAGGCTGGGCGTGGCCCCCAGGGTGGCCAACAGCGACAGGGTGATCAGGGTCAGCAGCTTGCGCATGGAAGGTCTCCTTGGGGTTGAATTGAAGGCGAGAAGGTGCTGGCCGGACCCGCCTAGTGGTCTGCAGATGTCAGGGCCTTGCGGCCGGCGACGCCACCACCAGGTCCGGGCCCGCGCCACGGCATTCGCGGATGCCATAGGCCCCGTCGGCCGAACGTGTGAACACCACCAGCGCCACGGGCCCGCTGCGCGCACGCAGCGGCACCTGCACCGTGAAGCTGCCAGCCGCCACGGCCTGCGCTTCGGCCACGGGCGCCTGGCGGTCGGCCAGCGCCGCCAGCGTGTCGACCAGGCCACCACCCGTGCTTGACGGTGCAGCGGGTTCGTAGCTGAAGGCCAGACCCAGCAGGTCGCGTTGGCCGCCGCCCATGCTGCGCATGCTGTTGCCTTGTTCGACGCGGTCGCGCAGCGCGGCTGCGCCCGGCACGGCCACCGTCAGCACCGCGCCCGGGGCCGCCTGCTGCGGTGCCAACGCGGCGATCCGCGGCGTCAGGCTGCCCAGCGGCAGCACGCAGGGTGACGCGGTGACGGTGCCGCTGGGCACCGGCAGCTGATAGACCTGGAAGCGCTCGCGCAAGGTCACGCTGCCGCCGCCCAACTGCAGGCTGACGACAGTGGGCTCGCTGGGCACGTCGGGCACCAGAACGGTGAGCCAGTCGTCGGTGCTGTCCAGCAGCGGCGCCGCTGTGCTGCCGAAATACACCGCAGAGGCCGCGCCCACGCCGCGGCCGGCGATGTGCACCCGCATGCCGCGCATGCCACGCGGCGGGTGCACCACCGGCTGCTCGGGCACGGTCAGCGCCACCGTGCCGGGCGGGCGCAGCAGGCCCAGCAGGGCGGGTGTCCACACGGGGGCTGGCGCGTCGTCGCCGCAGCCACAGTTGCAACTGCAGCTTGACGTGGCCTGCGCCCAAAGCAGGGGGCTGGCCAGCAGCCAGGTTGCCGCGCACCACGCCGCCCGCTTCCCGGTGCGGCGTGGACGGTGCCGCTCAACGGCTGCCATCGCGGGAGACGTGTTCAGTGAAGTGGAACGAGTAGCGTCCCAGGCTGCGACGTGGTCCCGAAGAAGCCGTGGTGCAATGCACCGTCGCAAAGGGCTGGGTCACCAGCGAGGCCAGTGCCACAGCCTCGGTCAGGCTGCAGACGGGAAAGGCGCAGAACCGGTCGGAGCCGTCGGCAGCCCTGGCCCGGATCAGGACCGTCGCTTCGGTGGTCGTCAGCATCGACAGATTGCCTGCGGCGTCCTTCTTGGTTTGCCGCTCGTAGGGGCCGACCCGGGCGTCGAGGATGTCGATCCAGCCGTGGGCAAAACTCTCTTCGGGGGGCCGCTTCATTTCAACCAGATAGATCATCGGCCGGCGCGGGTCGATGATGGTCGGCCTTTCAGGGACGACGGCAGGCCGGTCCAGGCCCGTGCTGTCGGGCAGCAAACCCACCTCGGCGGCCGAGGTCTGGTTGGGACGCCCACCGGGCGTGAAGGAAGTGCCACCCTGCGCAGGTGGCGCCGCGCCGCCCGCGCCGCCGAGCACCCCCACCGACTGCGTCAGCGCCGCCTTGCGCACGATGCGGTGCATCAGCGCCGCACATTCGTCGCCCCCGCGCCCGCAGCCTGATCGGCCCCAGTACTCTCCATCCGCACGCACGATGCGGTAGCTGACCGTGGAGCCATCGCTGCCGGCAATGGTGCCGCCGGCCGCACGCACGGCGTTTTCAAAGTTGCGTTTGACTTCCAGCGTGCTGGGGTGGCGGCCCAGTGCGTCGCGTTCAATTTCGCTCAGGTAGTTCCAGTACTCGCCTTCCACATTGGTGGGCTCGGTGCCTGACTTGGGGTCGCCAGGCTGCTTCCAACGCCACAACTCCAGAGCAGCAAACCGCATGCGTTCGCATACCGAGAGCTTCTCACCCGCAAAGCGGCTGAACAGCGGGTTGTCCACGCATTTGGGGTTGTCGCGCA
>CAZUKT010000661.1:0-2480 GCA_964620975.1 uncultured Rubrivivax sp.
CCTCGGCGCGCTGTGGGTCGAGCGTGATGGCGGCCGTGAAGTCCACCTCGGCGCCGCTCGGGCCATCAAGCGACTTGACGTCGGGCTTGAGCTGAATGAGGTAGCCCGATACAAATCGTGCCGCCAGCCCCAGGTGGCGCAGCGCCTGCACCAGCAGCCAGCCGGTGTCGCGGCACGAGCCGCTGCCGTTGGTGAGCGTGACTTCGGGCGTCTGCACGCCCGGCTCCATGCGGATGAGGTACTTGATGTCGTGCTGCAGCCGCTGGTTCAGCGCCACCAGGAAGTCGATGGTGCGCAGCTCGTCGCGCGGGATGCTGTCCACAAAGGCCTTGAAGTTGGGCGTGGTCTCGTCCAACGGGATCTTGGCCAGGTAAGGCAGCAGGTCTTGGGCCTGCTCGGCCGTGTAGGCAAACGGAAACTTCTCGGCCTCGGGCTCAAGGAAAAAGTCAAACGGGTTCAGCACCGACATCTCGGCCACCAGGTCCACCGTGACCTTGAATTCGCGCGTGGTCTCGGGAAAGACCAGCCGCGCCAGGTGGTTGGCAAACGGGTCTTGCTGCCAGTTGATGAAGTGGTCACCCGGCTCCACGCGCAGCGAATAGCTCAGGATGCGGGTGCGGCAGTGCGGGGCGGGCCGCAGGCGCACCACCTGGGGTGACAGCGTGACGCGGCGGTCGTAGCGGTAATGCGTGACGTGGTTCAGCGCAACATGGATGGACACGGCCTTGGGCTCCTGGAGGTATGCGGGCGCTGGGGGTCTTGCAAGGCGCGGGCCACGTGGCCCCACCGTGGTGCCCGCCGCCCTATGGCGGGCGCACGGCCACCGTGCCCGGATGATGCCAGTAACGCCGCGCTGCCAGCCGCTCGCAGCGGGGCTCGCCGGTGGCGGGCAGCGTCCAGGCGCCGCAGTCGTCACTGCGCACGGTGTGGATGCCCTGGGCCTGGTAGCGCGCCATCACGTCGGCCGCCGGATGGCCGTATCGACTGCGATAACCCGCCTGCACCACGGCCACCCTGGGCTGCACGGCTTGCAGGAAGGCCGCCGTGCTGGACGTGCGGCTGCCGTGGTGCGGCACCAGCAACACGTCACTGCGCAAGGCCTGGTCGCTGCGGGCCACCAGCACCGCTTCCTGCGCGGCTTCAATGTCGCCCGTGAGCAGCACACTGCCCACCGGGCCGTCCGCACCTTGCGCACTCTGGACACCCTGAACGCGCAGCACACAACTCAGTGCGTTGGGTTTGGCCGGCCGGCCCAAGTCATCGGCCAGCGGGTGCAACACCTCAAAGCGCACGCCGTCCCAGTCCCAACTTTGGCCCGCCTGGCAGGGCCGGTGCGGCAGGCCGCTCGCCAGCAAGGGGTGGTCGGGCGTCAGTGAACTGCTCAGTTGCCGCACCGGCAGGCCTGCGGCCAGCGTGGCGGCGCCGCCCACATGGTCGACGTCCTTGTGGCTGATCATCAACAGATCCACCTGCGTTTCGCCGCGTGCATGCAGCAGCGGCAGCAACACGCGGATGCCGGCGTCGGACTCGCGGGAATAGGTAGGCCCCGCGTCGTACACCAGCAGATGGCGGGCCGTTCGCACCAGCACCGCCGTGCCCTGGCCGATGTCCACGGCCACGGTCTCAAAGCGGCCCGGCGCCGGGCGCGGCACGGGCGGCGCCAGCAGCGGCAGCAGCAAGGGCACGGCCAACCAGCGCAGGCGCGCCGGCAGCGGCGCCACCGCCAGCAGCCCGCCCAGCAGCCCGGCCGCCACGGCCCAGGGTGGCGCTGCGGCCGCCATCCACACGGCGCCGGGCACTGCCGCCAGCCACTGCAGCAGGGCCGTCAAACCCTGCACCAGCAGGGCTGCCAAGCCCCACAGCGGTGGCACCAGCACCCCCAGCAGCGCCAGCGGTGTGATGAGCAGCGTGACCGCAGGTATGGCCACCAGGTTGGCCACAAAACCCACCAGCGACAGCTGCTGAAAAAATACCAGGCTCAGGGGCGCCAGGCCCACCGTGGCCACGGCCTGCGCACGCAAGCCTTCGCGCAGGGTCTGCCACAGGCGCGGCCAGCGGCCCGGTGGCAGGTTGCGGCTGGCTTGCACGGGCTCGGACGCCACCAGCAAACCCACCGCCACAAAAGACAGCCAGAAGCCCGGCTGCAGCAGCGCCCACGGGTCCAGCGCCGCCACCACGCAGGCCGCCGCCAGCAGCACCGCCGGCAGCGGCCAGCGCAGGCCCAGGCTGCGCAGCACGGCCACGGCGGCAATCATCCACACCGTGCGCTGCGCCGGCACACCCCATCCGGCCAGCCCGGCGTAGGCGGCCGCCAAAACCAGCCCGCCCCAACGTGCGGCCACGGGCGCAGGCACGGAAAGCATCAGGCGCGGTGACTGCCGCCAAAGCCGGCCGATGAGGGCGGCCGCGAGCCACGCAAACATGGTGACGTGCAGCCCCGATATCGACACGAGGTGCGCAATTCCGGTGGCGCGGAAGAC
>CAZUKT010000662.1:0-1866 GCA_964620975.1 uncultured Rubrivivax sp.
AACATCAACGGCCGCATCCAGCGGGTGCTGGACCACGGGCAATACATCATGGGCCCGGAAGTCAAGGAGCTTGAAGAGCGCCTGGCTGCGTGGGCCGGCGCCAAGCACTGCATCACGGTGTCCAGCGGCACCGAGGCCTTGCTCATTGCGTTGATGGCGCTGGGCGTGAAGCCGGGTGACGAAGTCATCACCACGCCCTTCACCTTCATCGCCACGGCCGAAGTCATCGTCTTGCTGGGCGCCACGCCGGTGTATGTGGACATCGAGCCCGACACCTGCAACATCCGTGCGTCGGCCATCGAAGCCAAGATCACACCGCGCACCAAGGCCATCATGCCCGTCAGCCTGTACGGGCAGGCGGCCGACATGGACGAGATCAACGCCATCGGCGCACGCCATGGCATCCCGGTCATTGAAGACGCCGCGCAGAGCTTTGGCGCCACCTACAAGGGCCGCAAGAGTGGCGTGCTCAGCACCATAGGCTGCACCAGTTTCTTCCCGAGCAAGCCGCTGGGCTGCTACGGCGACGGTGGTGCCATGTTTACCGAAGACGACGCGCTGGCGCAGGCCTTCCGCGAGATCCGCGTGCATGGCCAGAGCAAGCGTTACCACCACACGCGCATCGGCGTGGGGGGCCGCATGGACACGCTGCAATGCGCGGTGGTGCTGGGCAAGATGGACCGATTCGACTGGGAAATTTCCCGCCGGCTGGAACTGGGGCAACGCTACCGCGAACTGATCCGCGACAGCGGCGCCAACGTGGAACTGCTGGCCGTGCGCCCCGACCGCGACTGCGTGTGGGCACAGTTCACGGTGTTCGTTAAAGACCGCGCCACCGTGCAGCAGCGGCTGCAGGCTGCCGGTGTGCCCACTGCCGTGCACTACCCCAAGCCCCTGCACCTGCAGCCGGCCTACGCGGCCCTTTGCTGCCCCGACTGCTGCCCCGAAAGCGTGGCCGCAGGCGAGCGCGTGATGAGCCTGCCCATGAGCCCCGACCTGACCGACGCCGACATGCACCGCGTTGTGGACGCGCTGGTGCTGGCCTGCGCAGGCTGACCGACTTGCCGGCCCGCGTACTTCTTGCGTCGGGGTCTGCCTGACGCAAGGAGCCGGCCCCGTTTGCCCTGGAACCGAACCATGTACAGAAATCAACGCATTGCCGTCGTCGTGCCGGCCCACAACGAAGAAACGCAGATCGCGCGTGTCATCGACACGATGCCCGACTTCATCGACACGATCATCATCATCAACGACACCAGCAAGGACCGCACCTCTGAAGTGGTGCGCGCCCACCCTGGTTTTGCCTCGGGCAAGGTGCATCTGATCGACCACGTGGTGAACCAGGGTGTGGGTGGCGCCATTGCCAGCGGCTACAAATACGCCCGCGACAACGCCTATGACGTGGCGGTGGTGATGGCCGGTGACGGCCAGATGGACCCCGACGACCTGCCCGCCATCCTGGACCCGGTCATTGACGACACGGCCGACTACACCAAGGGCAACCGCCTGGTCACCGGCGAAGCCTTCCGCAAGATTCCCAAGATCCGCTTCTTTGGCAACTCGGCCTTGTCGCTGTTCACCAAGATCGCTTCGGGCTACTGGCATGTGGCCGACTCGCAGACGGGCTACACCGCCATCAACCGCTCGGCGCTGGAAGCCATCGACTGGGACGGCATGTACAAGCGCTATGGCCAGCCCAACGACCTGCTGGTCAAGCTCAACGTGGCCAGCATGCGTGTGGTGGACGTGCCCATCGAGCCCGTCTACAACGTGGGTGAAAAATCGGGCATCAAGGTGCGCAAGGTGATCTTCACCATCGGCTCGCTGCTGATCCGCCTGTTCTTCTGGCGGCTCAAAGAGAAGTAC
>CAZUKT010000662.1:1876-2478 GCA_964620975.1 uncultured Rubrivivax sp.
ACGCCTTCGGCTTTTTCGGCCTCACGCTCAGCGCGGCGCTGTTTGTGCGGCTGATTGCCTTGTGGGTGATGCATGGCTCGGTGCCCGAGATCACCTTCCTGAGCTGGCTGTTCTCGTTCTCGATCGGCTTCAATTCGCTGTTTTTTGCGATGTGGTTTGACTACGAGGAAAACAAGCACCTCAACCCGCCGCTGCGCCACCGCGACATACGGCGCTCGCGCCCGGCCGAATGAGCCACGGAGCCTGCGGGTGCTGAAGAAGCTTGCCGAGCGCTGGCGCACGCAGAAGCTCACGCGCGACATCGTCTTCACGCTGGGCAGTTTTGCCGTGCTGGCCGTGTCCGGCATGGTCATCAACCTGGTGGTGGCCAGCGCCCGTGACGCGGCGGCGCTGGGCGTCTTCAACCAGGCCTACGCGGTGTACATCATCGCGTCGCAACTGGCCACGCTGGGGCTGCACTATTCGGTGCTGCGGCACGGCGCATTGCATGAGCATGACGCCGAGCAACGCGGCCGCATGCTGTTTACCGCCGCCGTGTGTGCCTTGGGGCTGGGCGCGGTGGCTGCGGTGCTGGTCGGCCTGGGTGCACCGCTCTTCTCCTG
>CAZUKT010000663.1:0-2470 GCA_964620975.1 uncultured Rubrivivax sp.
GACCACGCCTTCGACGCTCATGCTCATGTAGATGACCACGCGGTCACCCTTCTTGACGCCACGTGCCTTCAGCGCGTTGGCAAACTGGCCCACCTTGGCCAGCAGTTCGCTGTAGGTGACCCGGGTGACGGCGCCGTCGTCGGCTTCAAAGATGATGGCCGTCTTGTCGCCCAGGCCGCGGTCCACGTTGCGGTCCAGGCAGTTGTAGGACACGTTGAGCGTGCCGTCTTCAAACCACTTGAAGAACGGGGCATTGCTGCTGTCCAGCACCTGGGTGAAGGGCGTCTTCCAGCTCACGAATTCGCGCGCCAGGCGGGCCCAGTAGCCTTCGTAGTCGCGCTCGGATTCGTCCACCAGGGCCTGGTAGGCGGCCATGCCGGAGACACGGGCCGCCGCAGCCAAAGCGGCCGGGGGTTGGTGGGTTTTCAACTCGGTGGGCTGGTCGTTGGACATGTTTGTCTCCTGCGAATGGATAGGTTCTTTGCCGGGGCGAAAGCTAAGGGCTCGCTCTGACTGACCCCTTACGAACCGTGAAATGTGTCATGGTGAGGAATCTACAATTTGCCGAAACCAGGGTCCACCCGGATCCACCCACTCCCTACAGGCCCATGAGCGCACCCCACCCCGTCGAAAAAAACCGCCAGCAGGCGCTGCCCAACTTCATCTTTGCCAGCCGCTGGCTGCAATTGCCGCTGTATTTGGGCCTCATCGTGGCGCAGTGCGTCTACGTCTTCCACTTCTGGGTGGAACTGACACACCTGATAGAAGCCGTCTTCGGCAACAAGGACGCATTGGCCTCGCTGGTCACCAGCATCGGCTACAAGGCCAACCCCGGTTGGGTGCCCAAGCTGGACGAGACGGTGATCATGCTCGTGGTGCTGGGCTTGATCGACGTGGTGATGATCAGCAACTTGCTGATCATGGTCATCGTCGGCGGCTACGAGACCTTTGTCTCGCGCATGAATCTTGAAGACCACCCCGACCAGCCGGAGTGGCTGAGCCACGTCAACGCCAGCGTGCTGAAGGTAAAGCTGGCCACGGCCATCATCGGCATCAGCAGCATCCACCTGCTCAAGACCTTCATCAATGCCGAGAACTACTCCGAAAAGGTGCTGCTGTGGCAAACGCTGATCCACATCGCCTTCCTGTTGTCCGCACTGGCCATCGCCATGGCCGACCGGCTGATGACCAAGGCGCCCGGCGACAAGCACTGAACTTCGCCACAAGCTGACCTCTGTCAGCCTGGATTGCCATCACGCTGACTACACTTTTGGCCGCACCTTCAAGGGCCCAACACCATGACCACGATCATTCGCCAAGCTGACCTTGTTGAATCTGTCGCTGCCGCGCTGCAGTACATCAGCTACTACCACCCGGCCGACTTCATCAGCCACCTGGCCCGCGCCTATGAACGCGAGCAGTCGCCAGCGGCCAAGGACGCCATTGCGCAGATCCTGACCAACAGCAAGATGTGCGCTGAAGGCCACCGCCCCATCTGCCAGGACACCGGCATCGTCAACGTCTTCCTGAAGATCGGCATGGACCTGCGCTTTGAAGGCTTCACAGGCAGCGTGGAAGACGCCGTGAACGAAGGCGTGCGCCAGGGTTACCTCAACAGCGACAACAAGCTGCGCGCCAGCGTGCTGAGCGACCCTATCTTTGAGCGCAAGAACACCAAGGACAACACGCCGGCCGTGATCCACATGACCGTGGTGCCCGGCAACAAGCTCGACGTGACGGTGGCGGCCAAGGGTGGCGGCAGCGAAAACAAGAGCAAATTCATCATGATGAACCCCAGCGACAACCTGGTGGACTGGGTCATGAAGACGGTGCCCACCATGGGTGCGGGCTGGTGCCCGCCGGGCATTCTGGGCATCGGCGTGGGTGGCACGGCCGAGAAAGCCATGATGCTGGCCAAAGAGGTGTTGATGGAGCCCATCGACATGTTTGACCTGCTGGCGCGTGGGCCTGCCAACAAGCTGGAAGAACTGCGCATCGAGCTGTACGAAAAGGTCAACGCGCTGGGCATAGGCGCGCAGGGCCTGGGTGGCCTGACCACGGTGCTGGACGTGAAGATCGCCACCTACCCCACGCACGCCGCCGGCAAGCCCGTGGCCATGATCCCCAACTGCGCCGCCACACGCCACGCGCATGTCACGCTGGACGGATCGGGCCCGGCTTTCATGACGCCCCCCAGCCTGGACCTGTGGCCCGATGTGAAGTGGGCACCTGACTACAACAAGAGCAAGCGCGTGGACCTGAACGCACTCACACGCGCTGAAGTGCAGAGCTGGAAGCCGGGCGACACGCTGCTGCTCAACGGCAAGATGCTCACCGGGCGTGACGCCGCGCACAAGCGCATCCAGGACATGCTGGCCAAGGGTGAAAAACTGCCGGTGGACTTCAGCAACCGGGTCATCTACTACGTGGGCCCGGTGGACCCGGTGCGCGACGAAGTGGTGGGCCCGGC
>CAZUKT010000664.1:0-2461 GCA_964620975.1 uncultured Rubrivivax sp.
AGGCGAGCACCTGGCACGCTGGCAAGGCGGCCTGGAGTTCCTGCAGCAACTGGCCACGCTGCCCGTTCTGGCAGGGGCCAGCGACGGCACCACCGCGATGGCCTTGCGCCGCTACCAGGCCAGCCTGCGCCTGGCCAGCGGCCTGGCCGATGACCGCGACGATTTCACCGCCAGTGAGCGCATCCGCATCACCGGCATGGCCGCCGCCAACCTGGGCAGCCATGACGCAGCCCGGGCCAGCGCGCTGCTGCAGGACGCGCCGGCCCGCGCCGAAGCTGCCGCGCTGCCCGACCAAGACCCCGCCCACCGCTTGCTGGCCGTGTCTGGCAACAGCATCGCCGGCACGCTGGAAGAAAAGGCTGTGCGCAGTGCCGAAGAACGTGCGCTCATGCTGCACGCCGCCCAGGTGGCGCGCCAGTTCTGGGCCCGCGCCGGCACCTGGCTGGAGATCGAACGCGCCGAGTACCGCCTGGCCATGAGCTGGGCCCAGGCGGGTGACTGGGCGCAGGCCCGCCAGCACGCCCAGAACTGCCTGGACATCGTGCGCGCCAACGGCAGCGTGCCCCTGGAGCTGTTTTTTGGCTGGGAAGCCCTGGGCGCCGTGGAGCGCGCTGCCGGCAACGCCACCGCCCATGCCCAGGCCCTGGCCCAGGCCCACGCCGCCTTTGCGCAGCTTGACGAAAGCGACCGTGGCTGGTGCCAGGCCAGCCTGGACAAGTTAGCGCCCGCCTTGCGCTAAAGCCATAACACGGCCGGTGCAGCATGCCATGATGCCGGCATGCTGCACGACACGCCCCACCCAGCGCCAAGACCCACACGCCGCAGTCTGTTGGCCCTGCTCGCGGGCACGCTGCTGGCGGCCGGCCCCGCCTTTGCACAAGCCGAGCCTGGCATCACGCCCACCGAAATCCAGATCGGCCAGAACATCACGCTCATGGGCGGCCGCAACCTCTACGGGCTTGAAGTGCTGGCAGGCATGAAGGCCTTGTTGGACGAGGTCAACCGCAGCGGCGGCGTGGCCGGGCGCAAGGTGTTGCTGCGCACGCTGGACGATGAAAACGACCCGGCACGTGCCGAGGCCAACGCGCGGCAGCTGGTCAAGGACGGCGCTTTCATTCTTTTCGGCTCGGTCGAAGGCGGCCCATCCACCGCAGTGATGTCCGTCGCCAATGACCTGAAAGTGCCGTTTTTCGGCCCGGTGGCGGGTTCTCCGGGCATGCGCCGGCCGCAGCAGCCGCTGGTTTTTGTGGTGCGTGCAGAACATCGCGACGAATTCCGTGCCCTTGTCCAGCATGGGCAGCGGGTGGGGCTCAAGCGAGTGGCGCTGTTCCACACCGACTCGGCCGGCGGCCGCGAACACCTGGCCAATGTGCAAAAGATCGCTGCCGACCTGGGTGTGGGCTTTGGCGGTGGTGTGCCCTACAAGAACAACATCACCGACGCCCAGCTCGACGCCGCCGTGAAGCAGCTTGACGAGCAGAAGGTGGACCTGGTCATCAACCACGGCTCGGCGCCGCTGTACGAACGCTTCATCCGCCGCGCCCGCGCTGCGGGCTCGCGCATCTCTTTCTGGGGTGTCAACTCGGGTTCATCACCCATGGCCGCCGCGCTGGGGCCGCTGGCCCACGGCATGGTGTTTGCCCAGGTGGTGCCCAACCCCTGGGCCGGCAAAACGGCGCTGGTGCGTGAATACCAACTGAACTATCGCAAGGCGCTGCCCGACACGCCCTTTTCCTACGGCAGCCTTGAAGGCTATGCCACGGCCAAGACCCTGGTGCTGGCGCTGCGTGCGGCGGGCAAACAGCCCACGCGGGCCAGTTTGCTGGCCGCGCTGCAGAACTTTGACGCCGACCTGGGCGGCCTGACCGTGCGCTACCGCAAGGGTGACCACACCGGCAGCAGCTTCGTGGACCTGGCGCTGGTGTCGCGCGACGGCCGCTTCGTGCAGTAGCGCGATCAGCGCGCGTCTGCCAACTGCACGCCCCAAACCTGCAGCCGGGGCCACCGGCACCGCGCTGCAATAGACTGCCGCCACCCCAAAAGTGCCCGCCACGGAGCCCGCCCATGCCCGACCCCATCCTGCTTGCCCAACACGGCACGGTTGAATGCCACCTGCTGCCGGCCCTGGCCAACCGCCACGGCCTCATCACCGGCGCCACCGGCACCGGCAAAACCATCACGCTGCAGACGCTGGCCGAAGGCTTCAGCAAGATCGGCGTGCCGGTGTTCATGGCCGACGTGAAGGGCGACCTCACCGGCATCACCCAGGCCGGCACCCTGGCGCCCAAGATCGCCGCCATCCTGAAGGAGCGCGGCCTGGCCGAGCCCACCAGCGCCAAGTGCCCGGCCACGCTGTGGGACGTGTTTGGCGCACAAGGCCACCCGGTGCGCGCCACCGTCAGCGACATGGGCCCGCTGCTGCTGGCGCGCATGCTGGCGCTCAACGAAACGCAGGCCGGTG
>CAZUKT010000665.1:0-2453 GCA_964620975.1 uncultured Rubrivivax sp.
GGCTTGAGGACGGGCTCGCCGACGCCGCGCCCAACCCACCATCGCCAAGCCCAGTGCCATCAAGCCATAGGTCGATGGCTCGGGCACCGCGACGGTCAGCACGCCGTCGATGTACAGCTGGCTGCTGTCCCACTGCAGGCCACTGGCCAGCAGGGGCAGATGCAGGGCGCCAAACTGCCCCTGCAGCGGGCTGGACGCGCCGTTCCAGTCGAACAGGTCGAAACGGTCGCCCGCCTGCGCCTGGAAGCCTTTCCACCACACCACCTGCAGGTCGACCGCGCTGCCGTTCAGCGCCACCGCGCCGCTCTGGAACACGAGCTTGTCGTGCTGCGAGCCCGCTTGCAGACCGCCCAGCTCGATCACGATGTCGCCGGCGTCGAAGGACACCGCACCCTCCAGCCGAACCAGCGCCGGGCTGTTGCCTGGTTGATAGCCGCCGGCGAAGTGCTTGTCGCCCGCGCCGAGAAAGTTGCCGGCACCGCTGACCGGGCCGTAGAACGTGATCGCCGACGCTGCGGTCACGCTGACGCTGCCGTTGTTCACCAGCCCGTCCCAGAACACCGCGTCAGAGGCCAGCCCCGACACCACGATGCGCCCCCCGGCGCGGTTGTCTACCGCGCCTGTGACCAGCGTTTCGCCGGACAGCGCGAGCCGTCCGCTGTTGTCCAGCCCACCCAGCAGGTGCACCTGGGCCTGGCTCAGGTTGAACTGCCCGCTGCTGCGGTTGATGGTGTGATCGGCCACCTGCAGCTGCGCGACGCCGCCGATGGCCTGGACCTCCACCGTGCCGGCGTTGTCCAGGCGCCCGGCCAGTTGCAGGGCCTGGCTGGCGCCGACCTGCACGCGGCCACCTGCGGCCACCGTGGCATCGCCCTGCAGGCGCCCGGCACCGGCCAGCACGCCGCCGCTGGCGATGGTGGCGCCCTCGATCACCCGGGTGGTGCCGCCGTCAAGGTCCAGGGTCACGATCTGGCGCGCGTTGCCACCCACCTGCAGCGACCGGGCCAGGCCGTTCGCGCTGCCGCGCACGGTGACGCTGGTGCCGGGGTTGATCACCGCATCGTGCATGCCGGCCAGGCTGACGGCGGCCGTGCCCGTGCCGGCAAAGTCCCAGTGCGCGTTGCTGTCGTCCCAACGGCCGTCGCCGCCGGTCCAGTCCGGATGCAGGGTGAGCCGGTAGCCCCGGGTCTGCCCGCTGGCGGCCAGCGTGCCGTTGCCGGCGATCTGGGCGTGGGCATTGATGGCCCGGGCCTCCATCGGCCGGAAGGCAGGCCCGGTCAGCGTGGTCAGGTCGGTCATGGTGCCGTCGGTACGCCACAGCATGGCGCCACGGTTGGCGCCAATGAACCTCCCGACGATGTGCCCGGCATCGTTCAACGCCCAGGCCTCGCTGAAGAGGCCGACCGGCGCGCCGAGGTTCTGCATCCCCACGCCGGGACGCCAAAGGAAGGCGCGGCTTTGGCCGTTGCTGTTGTCGGACTCACCCACCACCCAGCCCGCATTGTTGATGCCCCTGGCCTCGCCGGTGTCGCCGCCCAGCGTGCCCAGGGCCGTCGGGATGATGTCGCCCGGGGTGTAGCGGATGGCCGCATATTGGCCATTGCTCCGGCTCATGCGGCCGGCGACCTGGCCGCTGCCATTGATGGCCATCGCGTAGTCGCTGCCGGTGCCACCGAAGGGGTCAGGCAGGCGCTGTGGGTTGGCTCCGGCGGCCCAGGTGGCGGCCTCTGCGTTGCCGGCACCCCGCACCCAGCCGGCGACCGTGCCGCTGTCGTTGATGGAGAAGCCAAGCGACCCGGTGTACGGTGCTGGCTGCGCCAGTGCCTGCATGCCGGCCTGGGCGCTCCAGACGAAGGCGCGGTAGTTGTTGCCGTCGCCGAGAACGTCAGAGTACCCGGTGATCTGGCCGAGGTTGTTGATGCCGGTGGCGGCGCCGGACACATGACCTGGCAAAGCGCCTAGGTCGAGCAGGCCGCCGCCTGGCTGCCAGACCACGGCCGAAGTGGTGCCGTCGGCCCGGTACGCCTGGCCGGAAACCTGGCCGGCGTCACTGATGCCAGTGGCCGTGCTGCGCGTGCCACCGAGCGTCGGCAGGACGTCCAGCGTGACACGAGGCTGGGCCTGCGCGCACACGCAGGCGGCAGCGGCCGCTGCTGCGGCGATCAGGCCGGGTCGGATTCGGATGCTGTTCATGGACGGTCTCCTGCGATGTGAATGCGGCACCGCGCCGCATGTCCGGCATCGTCGTCGGGGGCCGTTGCGGCGCCGTTGCTGCGCTCGCCAGTGCGGACTTGGAAGCAGACCGGGATCTGCTGGGAGATCGGTGGTGCGTTGGCGGCGCAGCCCAGAAGTGCCGATCTCGGGCACCTTCTGCAACTCACCTGTTGGCGCCAGGCCGCTGCGATCGGTGCTCTCGACCTTCGGAGCACCACGTCTTCGACATGAGCAATGCG
>CAZUKT010000666.1:0-2449 GCA_964620975.1 uncultured Rubrivivax sp.
CCTTGGCTGTTCGCCACCTACGTCTCCGACTTCGTCGGCGACTTCGGCAACCTCGGCACCCTGGTGCTGTTGTCGATTTTTGCACTGGTGTGCCACGCCGCCTGCCGCACGCAGGGTGGCCGGTACCCGATGACCATCGCCCGACTGTTGCTGGTGCTGCTCTGCTTTCTAGGGCCCTACTGGGGCATCTTCTATTTCCGCTTTTCGATCACCAATGGCTTCATCGTGATGAACTTGGCCTTCATCTTGGGCATGTCCTTGCTGCAGCGGCTCGCGCCGGCAAGACGAGGCCTGCGGCGTTCCAACGCAGGGGTGAATTCGGCAACACCGGTGCATGTGGCCGCGGCAGACGACAGAACCCTGCTAAACGCTGACGCCTCCTCAACATGATCCTCGTTCAAGCTGTAACTGCGTGGCCATGATCTCTTCACCCGCGATGTGTGCGCGTTTACCTCGCCTGCTAGTCAACTGCACCAACCTCCACGTCGGCGGTGGCGTTGCGGTGGCCTCGTCCTTCGTCAATATCCTGAGTCGGCAGCCCGACCCTCGACTCGAAATCAGCCTGTTGCTGTCGAGTTCGGTGCACGCCAACCTGCTGTCGCTGGGCGCCGATCTGAGCGGCTTTGCGCATTGCGAAGTTGTCGACTATTACGGGTTGCTTTCTCTCTGGCAGGGCCTGGGACGACGCTTCGCAGGGTTTGACGTGGTCTTTACCGTCTTCGGCCCAGCCTACACCATCGCGAAGGGCCGTCGTCATGTCTGTGGATTTGCTCAGGCCCATGTCCTCTACCCGCGCAACCCGGTCGAACAGCGCATGAGGCTGGGCGCTCGCGTGCTGAAGCGCCTGAAGTACATCGTGTACGAGATCTTCTTTGCGCGTGCCGACGAGCTCGTCGTGGAACTTGAGCACGTGAAGGTCGCGCTGACGCGCAAGCACCTGTTCCGCAACACGCCCATCCACATCGTCTACAACACGGTGGACGCGGTGTTCACGGAGCCGGCGCGTTGGGCGCCACTGAGCTTTCCGCCCACGCCACCTGCCCTGCGTTTGGGAGTGGTATCGCGGAACTACCTACACAAGAACCTGGCTTGTCTGCCGGCCGTCCAGCGACAACTGCAGCAAGTTCATGGCTTGGCGGTGGTTTTCTTCGTGACCTTCACCGACGCCGAGTGGCAGGCCTGCGATGAGGACTTCCGCCGCGCGATACACAATGTGGGCGCCCTCGTGCTGCCACAGTGTCCTAGTTTCTACTCGGCCATGGACGGGATCATATTTCCCAGCCTGCTTGAGTGCTTTTCGGCCGTGCCGCTCGAGGCGATGACCATGCGCAAGCCGCTCTTCGCATCTGACCTGCCGTTCATCCGCGACTGTTGCCACGAACATGCGCAGTACTTCGACCCCTTGGACGTGGCCTCGATTGCCCGGTGTATCGCCGGCTACTACCAGGAACAGCCCGAAGCCCAGCGGCAGGATCAATTGCAGCGCGCCGAGGCATTCGTCCAGCGCTACCCGAGCCCGGCTGAACGGGCCCGGTCCTACTTGGACATAGTCCTGGCCGCAGCACAGCTAACCCACGCATGAATGCCAACCGCGCCAGGCCAATGGATCTGCTCCGCAAGCTGCTGCGTTTCGGGGCTATCTACGGCCCTTCTCGAACCATCTTCAAAGCTGCAGGCCGAATGCGTTTCCGCCCGCCAGGGTGGTCGCGTGCACGCACACGCGACATCGGCCTGATCGGCTGCGGGCAGTTTGCGTTTGCGACCATCGGCTACTTCCTGCAGCGCAGTTTCGGGCAACGCATCGCGGTCTGCTTCGACACCGATGACCACGCGGCCCGCTCGCTGGCGAGGGCGTTGCGCGTGCCGCATGTTGCGAGCGACGCCGGCGCAGTGCTGGCCACGCCTGGCCTGCGCACCGTTTACATCGCATCGAACCACGCTTCCCATGCCGACTACGCCGTGCGCGCCCTGGGCCAAGGCCTGGACGTCTACGCCGAGAAACCCATCGCCGTGACCCACGCGCAGCTGGTCGACCTGTTGCGCGCACAGCGCAGCGCCCGTGGCCGCCTCTTCGCCGGCTACAACCGCCCCTTTTCTGCCGCAGTGCGCCGCCTGCGTGCGCTGACGCGCATCGACCCAGCAGGCGGCATCACGCTGCAATGTTTCGTCGTCGGACACCAACTGGGCCCGGACCACTGGTACCGCCGGCCCGACGAAGGTACACGCGTGTGCGGCAACATCGGTCACTGGCTGGATCTGCTGGTGCATATGCTGGTCTGGCGTGGCCTGCCCGATCGGTTGCAGATCAGCATCACGTCCGCCGCCGACAGCGAACTCGACGACAACGTCTGTATAGCCATACGCAGCGACCGTGCCGACCTCTTCTCGGTCACGCTGACCTCGCGCAGCGAGCCCTTCGAGGGCATCAACGAGACCATCAACTTCCAGC
>CAZUKT010000667.1:0-2443 GCA_964620975.1 uncultured Rubrivivax sp.
AAGCGCTGGCCGCAGTGCCTGCTGACGACGCGCCCGGCATGAACGACGAACTGCGCCTGCGCGCGCTGGCCCTGCGTTGCCAGGCCGACAGCAGCCCCGCCCTGCGCGAACGCGCCCGCCAGGCGCTGGCCGACCCGCGCGCCCATGCGGGCGCCGCGCTGCAGCTGGAGCGGGCGCTGGGCGGCGCCGGGCTGGCCGCAAGGGTCGAGCGCCTGGCCCAGGGGCTGGTGGCGTGGCCCGAGGTGCAGGCCAGCTTCATCGCGACCTGGTCCTGAACCCGGGCTGCGGCACCCGCTGCAACGCCTGCGCAACGCCGGGCAACGAAGCTTCGGCCCAGTGCAAGCCGCACTGTGTCGATTCAGCCCGGAGGCCCGCCGCCCATGAAAACCACAGTGTCGCTCTTGGCAGTGGCCCTGCCGGCACTGGCCATGTCTGCCAGCGCGCAGGCCAACGCCCCGACCTTGTTCAGCGGCTTCGCAAGCTCGCTCGAAGGCTGGACCAAGGTGGCCGAGCAGACCACCTCGATCAGCCACGCTCCCAGCAGCGGCAACCCCGGCGGTTATGCGCGCAATAGCGACCGGGGCCCGTCGGCAGGCGACATCCTTGCGCCGCCGTCGTGGCTGGGCGACTGGCGCGGCTACGAAGGCGGTCGCCTGAGCTGGGACTTCCGCCTGTTCAGCCCGGGTGTGAACGACGGCAGCCCCTTCTTGCCGACGGTGGCCACCCTCACCGGCCCGGGTGGTATCGCGGTCTTCACCAGCGCGACGGTGCCCACGGTGGCCGCCGGTTGGTATGCCAACAGCGTACCGATGCACGCCGTCAGCTGGACCGTCACCGGCGGCACCTGGGCCGGCGTGCTGACCAACGTGACCGAGTTCAAGCTGCAGATCGAGGCTGTGTTCAGCACGGGATTCCCGGGCGAGGTGACCGGCATCGACAACGTGATGCTGTCGCCCGTGCCCGAGCCTGCGTCTGCGCTGTTGCTGGCGCTGGGCCTGGGCTGCTGTGGCGCTGCCATCGGCCGCTGCGCGCAGCCCGGCAGGGCGAAAGCACAGCGCTGATCGGCGCGCGGCAACGCCTGCGCAACGCTGCACAGCAAGCATCCAACTCAGCCCACACGCCGGCCAGGCCGGCACCCACCCGGAGACACCATGAAACTGAAACTCAATTCCCTGCTGCTGGTCGCCTCGGCCGTGCTGGCCAGCCCTGCCGCAAACGCCGAGTTCTTCGGCAACAGCGGGGGCGGCACCAATTTTCCCCAGGGTGCAGTCTCGTTCGCCGACGCCGTGGTCGCCTTCAACCCCGTGATCAAAAATGGAGAGCCCATCGCAGCCAACCTGCAGCCCTTGAGCGCGCTGGGCGTGCCCAACCACCGCACCGGTGATCTCTGCGTGGCCAACGTGCCCTGCTCAGCGGTGTCGCTGGGTGACGGCGGCACCATCACGCTGCAGTTCGTCGACAACCGCCTCACCGGCAGCGGCGACAACAAGGCCGACCTGTGGGTCTTTGAAGTCGGCACCGACATCGAAGACACCTTTGTCGAGATCAGCAAGAACGGCGTGCAGTGGTTCGCCGTGGGCAAGGTTTTCGGCAGCACGGCCGGTGTCGACATCGACGCGTTCGGCTGGAACACCACAGACCTGTTCGCTTTCGTGCGCCTGCGCGACGACCCTTTGCTCGACGCGCAGGTCGGCGCCAGTGTCGGTGCCGACATAGACGCCGTCGGCGCCATCAGTACCGTGGCCATCCCCGAGCCCGGGACGTGGGCGCTGATGCTGGCCGGCCTGCTGGCGGTGTCGCGCGCGGCACGGCGGCGGCATTTGTCATGACAGCGGATGGCAGTCTGCCAACCCGCCCATCAACTTCCCGGAGACCCCCATGGCCCTCAACGCCTCCCTCTTGCCGATGCTGGCCCGCGTCGGCCTTCTCATGTCCGTCCTGGCCACGACCGCCTGCGGTGGGGGCGGTGGCACTGGCGCACCCGCGGCGCCAGCACCTGCACCGGCGCCCATTGCCAGCGCGCTCGACACCGAACTGCGCGGCCTCATCAACGCCAACAACCTCACCGGCGACCCGCGCACCGGGCGTGGGCTGCCGTCCATCGACGCGCCGCTGCCTCAGTTGGGCCGCCTGCTGTTCTTCAGCAAGGCGCTGTCGGCCAACCGCGACACCGCCTGCGCTTCGTGCCACCACCCGGCGCTGGGCGGCGCCGATGGCCTGTCGCTGTCGGTGGGCACGGGCGCCGCACTGCCCGACGTCATTGGGCCCGGTCGTCGCAGGGCTGACGGGCAACTCCTCGTCGGCCGCAACGCCAACAGCTTCTTCAACACCGGGCTGTTCGACCAGGTGCTGTTCTGGGACGGTCGCATCGAGAGCCTGGGCAAGGAGCTAGTCTTACTGTGTTACAAGCGAAGCCTTGCGTTTACGCGCAGGCAGCAGGGGC
>CAZUKT010000668.1:0-2438 GCA_964620975.1 uncultured Rubrivivax sp.
TGACGAGCGCCGCGCTGCCATCCAAAGCGAAGGCAGGGCTGCGGGTCTGAGTGCTGCCGACATTGCCCTGAATCTGGAAGACACAGACCAGTACGCCGGCAAGTATTTCTATGTGCCGCCGCGCGCCCGCTGGAGTGAAGAGTGGGTCGATGAATCCGGCAAACGCCAGCCCGCCCTCAAACACACCAAGGTCAACGTGGGCTCCATGCTCAACAAGGCACTGGAGGCACTGGAAGACGAAAACGCCGGCGCCCTGCAAGACGTGCTCAAAGGCACGATCAACTTCAACCGCAAGATCGGCCAGCACACGCTGGACGACGACACGCTGGCCGACTTCATCCAGAACTTTGACAAGATCCCGCTCAAGGACAGCGACTTTGAATTCCCAGACCTGCTGGGCGCAGCCTACGAATGGCTGATCAAGTACTTTGCCGACTCGGCTGGCAAGAAGGCCGGCGAGTTCTACACCCCGGCCGAAGTGGTGCGCATCTGCGTCGAGATTTGCGACCCCCAAGACGACATGCGCGTCTACGACCCCACAGTAGGCTCCGGCGGCATGCTGATCCAGGTGCGCGACTACGTGCGCGAGAAAGGGCTGGACGCTGGCAAGGTATCGCTTTTTGGCCAGGAGAAGATGGGCACCACCTGGTCCATCTGCAAAATGAACATGCTGCTGCACGGCATTCCCGACGCCGACATCCGCCAGCAAGACACGCTGCGCGAACCCCAGCACCAGGACGACACGGGCGACCTGCGCCGCTTTGACCGCGTGCTGGCGAACCCGCCCTTCAGCCAGAACTACATCAAGAAAGACATCAAGTTCCCGGGACGCTTTCCGGTCTGGATGCCCGAGAAAGGCAAGAAGGCCGACCTCATGTTTGTGCAGCACATGCTGGCCGTGCTCAAGAGTGATGGCCGCCTGGCCACGGTCATGCCGCACGGCGTGCTGTTTCGCGGCGGCGAGGAACGCGAGGCACGCCAGCACTTCATCGACAAGCGCTACCTCGAAGCCGTCATTGGCCTGCCCGGCAACCTGTTTTATGGCACCGGCATACCGGCCTGCATTCTGGTGCTGAACAAGGCTGGCGCGGCGCAGCGCCAGCAGGTGCTGTTCATCAACGCCGACCGCGAATACCGCGAAGGCAAAGCGCAAAACCACCTGCGCGCCGAAGACATCGACAAGATCGTCCACGCCTACCGCGCCGGGGCGGACATACCGGCCTACGCCCGCTGCGTGCCGCTGCGCGAGATCAGGGCCGAAGACTACAACTGCAACATCCGCCGCTATGTGGACAACGCTCCGCCACCCGAACCGCACGATGTGCGCGCGCACCTGCACGGCGGCGTGCCGGTGAGCGAGGTCGATGGACTGGCCCACTTCTGGCACAACTACCCGGCCCTGCGCGAGAGCTGCTTTGAGCCACGCGAAGTAGCGTGCCAGTCCGATAGGAATTGTCATTCCGGCGCAGGCCGGAATCCAGGCATTCCCTACGCCGACTTCACGCCAGCCCTGCAAAACCAACGCGCCATTGCCGCGCACGTTGCCCAACAACCCGGTCTGCAACAGCGCCACGCAGCATTCATGGACACCCTGGCAAGCTGGTGGCAACAACACCTGCCCATCATCGAAGCCATGGCGCCCGATGCCGACAACCAGCACGCCACCCAGCGCAACGTCTACGCCGTGCGCGCTGCGCTGCTCGATGGCATAGAGCGCACCTTTGCCGACCAAGACCTGCTGACGCGCTACCAGGTGCGCGGCGCGTTTGCCAACTTCTACCAGGCGCTGGCCTCCGACCTCAAATCCATCGCCGCCAGCGGCTGGGGCCCTGAGCTGATACCCGATGACGACATCCTGCAAAGCCAGTTCCCGCAGGTGCTGGCCGAACTGGAAACACAGCACGCCCGCCTGGCCGAGCTGCAAGCCCTCTTTGCCGCCGCCAGCGAAGAGGACTTTGAAGACACGGACGACACGGGCGTGCTGCCCGCCGATGATGTGAAGGCGCTCAAGGCGACGCTGAAAGACGCCAAGGGCATGATGAGGCTGGCCAAGCGCGACGGATCACTCGGAGACTGGGAGTACTACCGCAGGGAGACCCAGCGCATCGAAGCCCAGCTCCAGCGCCACAAGGTACTGGAAGACGAAGCCAAGACCCTGAAAGCCCACATCAAGACCACCAGCGACAAGAAGGACGCGCTGGTCGCGCAAGCCCGACTCAAAATCAGCGCCGACGAAGCCCGCGTCATCATCGTCGAGCGCCTGGGCAAGGTGCTGATGGCCAGCTACCAGCACTACCTGCGCGCCGACCAGCGCGCCTGCGCTGCCGCCATTGAAAACCTGTGGCGCAAGTACGCAGTAACTGCGCGGCAGATCGAAGCCGAGCGCGATGCGGCGGCGGTGGCGTTGCAGAGGTTCTTGGTGGAGTTGGGGTATGAGT
>CAZUKT010000669.1:0-408 GCA_964620975.1 uncultured Rubrivivax sp.
TGAACATCCTGGTGGGCTATTGCGGGCAGATCAGCCTGGGCACGGGCGCCTTCATGGCGGTGGGGGCCTACGCGGCCTACAACTTCCAGGTGCGCATTGAAGGCATGCCCATCATCTTGTCGATGCTGCTGGGTGGGCTGTGCGCCACCATGGTGGGGGTGGTGTTTGGCATTCCGTCGCTGCGCATCAAGGGCCTGTATCTGGCCGTGGCCACGCTGGCGGCGCAGTTTTTTGTGGACTGGGCCTTCTTGCGCATCAAGTGGTTCACCAATGATTCGGCGTCGGGTTCGGTGAGTGTGGCCAACATCAATGTGTTCGGCCTGCCGATCGAATCGCCCGTGGCCAAGTACCTGTTCTGCCTGAGCTTCCTGTTTGTCTTCGGGCTGCTGGCCAAGAATCTGGTGCGCA
>CAZUKT010000669.1:418-2433 GCA_964620975.1 uncultured Rubrivivax sp.
CATCCGCGACATGGACGTGGCCGCTGCCGTCATCGGCATCCGCCCTGTCTACGCCAAGCTCACTGCCTTTGCGGTCAGCTCCTTCATCGTGGGTGTGGCCGGTGCACTGTGGGCCTTTGTCTACCTGGGCTCGTGGGAGCCAGCGGCCTTTGGCATCAACCGCAGCTTTGACCTGCTCTTCATGGTCATCATCGGTGGGCTGGGTTCCATCATGGGCAGCTTCTTTGGCGCTGCCTTCATCGTGCTGCTGCCTATTCTGCTGGACCAGCTGCTGCCGGCCATTGGCGCGCTGTTTGGCCTGACCTTTGACACCGCCGTGGTGGCGCACGTGGTGTTCATGATCTTTGGCGTGCTGATCGTCTTTTTCCTGATCGTTGAACCCCACGGTCTGGCGCGCTTGTGGGCTATTGCCAAAGAAAAACTCAGGCTCTGGCCCTTTCCGCATTGACGCGTTCCTGAAGAAGAGAAGCGCCCTGACGGGGGCGTACAAACAAGCGGCACTGACGAGTGCAAATCTGAACCCCACCCTTTCGGAGGTAGACATGACTTTCAAGACCCTTGCTCTGGCAGCCGCTGTTGCGGCCGCCGCACTGAGCACCGCACCTGCGTCCTACGCACAGGCCAAGGAGCAGTTCTTCCCGCTGCTGCCCTACCGCACCGGGCCCTACGCGCCCAACGGCGTGCCCTGGGCCAACGGCTATGTGGACTACTTGAAGCTCGTCAATGCCCAGGGCGGCATGAATGGCGTGAAGATCATCTTTGAAGAGTGCGAAACCGGCTACCTCACCGACAAGGGTGTGGAGTGCTACGAGCGGCTCAAGGGCAAACACGGTGGCGCCACGTTGTTCCAGCCGCTGTCCACCGGCATCACCTTTGCGCTGACCGAAAAAGCGCCCGGCGACAAGATCCCGCTCATCACTGCCGGTTATGGCCGCAGTGAAAGCCAGGACGGTGGTGTTTTCAAGTGGAACTTCCCTCTCATCGGCACCTACTGGGTGGCTGCCGACGCGCTCGTACAGGTGCTGGGCAAGAAGGAAGGCGGGCTGGACAAGCTCAAGGGCAAGAAGATCGCGCTCGTCTACCACGACAGCCCTTACGGCAAGGAACCGATCCCGTTGCTGCAGGAGCGCAGCAAGATGCACGGCTTTGAACTGCAATTGCTGCCCGTGACGGCACCGGGTGTGGAGCAGAAGTCGACCTGGCTGCAGGTGCGCCAGAGCAAGCCCGACTACGTTTTCCTGTGGGGCTGGGGTGTGATGAATTCCACCGCGCTGAAGGAAGCCGTGGGCACCGGCTACCCGCGCGAGAAGATGTACGGAGTGTGGTGGTCGTGTGCAGAGCCCGACGTCAAGGACGTGGGCATGGGCGCCAAGGGCTACAACGCCGTGACCATGCAGCACGGCGCAGAGTACGGCTCCAAGATCGTCAAGACCATCCTTGACCAGGTGCACGCCAAGGGCCAGGGCACAGGCCCGAAGGAAGAAGTGGGCCAGGTGCTGTACATGCGCGGCGCCATCTCAGCGATGCTGGGCGTGGAAGGCGTCAAGCGTGCACAAGAACGCTTCGGCAAAGGCAAGGTCATGACCGGCGAACAAACACGCTGGGGCCTGGAAAACCTGGCGCTTGACCAGAAAAAACTCGACGCCCTGGGCTTTGCCGGCGTCATGCGCCCGGTATCCACCAGCTGCGTCGACCACCTGGGCGCCAACTGGGCCCGCGTGCACACCTGGGACGGCGCCAAGTGGAACTTCACGTCTGACTGGCTGCAGGCTGATGAACAGATCATCAAGCCCATGGCCCGCGCTGCCGCCGACAAGTACGCGGCCGAAAAGAAGCTGACGCGCCGCACACCGGAAGACTGCCAGTCTTGACCCACCCCCGGAGCGGCTTGAGCCGCTCCTCCCCAAGGGGGCCGCGCCAGTGGCCCGGCAAAGCCGGTTCCACGGCGCGCGCTTGATCGAACTGCACACCCATGAGCAACATCCTTCTCAACGCCCACGGCCTCCAGGCCACCC
>CAZUKT010000670.1:0-1811 GCA_964620975.1 uncultured Rubrivivax sp.
TGGTGTCCAGCACAAAGAGCTTGGGCGGACCCACGTGGCGGGGCTTGCGCGGCTTGGGCACCGGGGCGGGCGCGGGGCGGAAGGCAGGTGCCGGTGCGGCCACGGGCAGCACGGCGGGCGCCGGCCTGGCTGCGGCTGCGCGCGGCCGAGCGGCCGCAGGTGCCAATGGGGACAACGGGGCCAGGGCTGCTGCGGCCACGGCGGTGCCGTCGTGCAAGTCAAGCGCGGCCTGGCTGGGCTGTTCAGCGGCACGCACCTTCAGCGAGCGCTTGTCGGCACGGGGCGCAGCTTGGGCTTCGTAGTCGGCGCTCTTGAGCAGGTCACCCTTCTTGGAAGGCGGCTTGGGCAGGGGCATGTGTGGGTGCTGTCAAAAAGATGAAAAAAAGCCGCACAGGCAGTTGTGCGGCTTGGCTTTGCGGGCAACAAAGCCAGCGCTGGCAGAGCGCTGGTGCGTGCCGGCGGATCGGATGCTCAAGTGGACTTCTTCAGCGCCTTTGCTGCCTTGAGCACTTCTTCCACGTGGCCGGCCACCTTCAGGCCGCGCCATTCGCCGCGCATCACGCCTTCGGCGTCCATCAAGAAGGTGCTGCGCTCTATGCCCTTGACCTTCTTGCCGTACATGATCTTGTTCTTGACCACGCCAAACATGTGGCAGAGCTTTTCTTCGGTGTCGGCAATCAGCTCAAAGGGCAGCTCAAGGTTTTGCTTGAACTTTTCGTGCGACGCCATGTTGTCGCGTGAGACACCAAAGACCACCGCGCCGGCCTTGATGAAGTCCTTGTGGTGGTCACGAAACTGCATTGCTTCGGTGGTGCAGCCGGGTGTGTTGTCCTTGGGGTAAAAGTACAACACCACCACCTTGCCAACGTGCGACTGGGGCGTGAACTTCACGCCACCCGTGGCCAAGGCTTCAAATTCCGGTAGAGATTTATTGATGACAGGCGTCATGGATGGTCTTCTCGCACTGCGCTTGGAGCCGAGCCCGGCTTAATCACGAATTATAAAGTCTCCGGCGACCTTGGCCCCACGGCGGCACACTGCGACCCCCTAAGCAGGCAGGGCGGCAGGCTCTATCAGCAGCGCGGCCAGCACCGACCGGCCCTCTGAAACCAGCACGTTGTAGGTGCGGCAAGCGGCTGCCGTGTCCATGGTTTCCACGCCGATGCGTTGCGCCATCAGGCAGCGCATCAGCGCAGGCGACACAAAGCGCAGCCGTGCGCCGCTGCCGAATATCACCACCTCGGGCCGCAAGCTCAGCACCTGCTCAAAGTGCTGGGGTGTCAATTCGGCGGGTGTGGCGGCCAGCCACGGCTGCACCGCACCTACCCAGGGCACCAGCACGCTGTGCGCAAACGGGGTGTTGCCCACCCACAGCCGGCTGCCGTCGTGGCGGGTGATGGTGTTGACGCCTTCTTGCGTGTCGGGTTGGAACTTCATGCGTGGATAATTCTAGGTTCCCTGTGCCTAAGCCCTTGTGCCGCCCTGGCCCCGCCTCTGCCCGTGAGCAACGCATGAAACCCCTGGTCAAATCTTCCAAGCTCGCCAACGTGGCGTATGACATCCGTGGCCCCGTGCTCGACAAGGCCCGGCAGATGGAAGACGAAGGCCACAAGATCATCAAGCTCAACATCGGCAACGTGGCCGCTTTCGGGCTCGAGCCGCCGGACGAGATCGTGCAGGACATGATCCGCAACCTGCCGCATGCGGCGGGCTACACCGACAGCAAGGGCCTCTTTGCGCCGCGCAAGGCGGTGGTGCACTACACGCAGGAAAAGGGCATCAAAGGTGTTTCGGTGGACGACGTCTACCTG
>CAZUKT010000670.1:1821-2431 GCA_964620975.1 uncultured Rubrivivax sp.
CGGTGCCAGCGAACTGATACAGATGGGCATGCAGGCGTTGCTCAACTACGGCGACGAACTGCTCATCCCCGCGCCGGACTTTCCGCTCTACACCGCCGTGGTGGGCCTGAGCGGCGGCAAGCCCGTGCACTACATCTGCGACGAGCAAGCCGGCTGGATGCCCGACGTGCAAGACATGCGCAAGAAGATCACCCCGCGCACACGCGGCATCATCGTCTGCAACCCCAACAACCCCACGGGTGCCCTGTACCCCGACGCGGGGCTGCTGGAGATTATTGAACTGGCGCGCCAGCACCAGCTGGTGGTGTTTGCCGACGAGATCTACGACAAGACCCTGTACGACGGCCACAAGCACACCAGCATGGCCAGCATGGCCGACGACGTGCTCTTTGTCACCTTCAACGGCCTGAGCAAGAACTATCGCTCTTGCGGCTACCGCGCGGGCTGGATGGTGGTGTCGGGCGAGAAGCGTCACGCCCGCGATTACATCGAAGGCCTGAACATGCTGGCCAGCTTGCGGCTGTGTTCCAACACGCCTGGGCAGTTGGCCATTCAGACCGCGCTTGGGGGCTACCAGAGCATCAAGGACCTGGTGGCACCCACCGGCCGG
>CAZUKT010000671.1:0-2422 GCA_964620975.1 uncultured Rubrivivax sp.
ACGCCAGTGGCCAGGGCCTGGGCGAATTCGGCCGCTTGCACGGTCACGGGCTGTGCGCCGACCAGTTCGGCAATTCGGCTGGTGGCAGGGCTGTAGGCGCGCCACTTCACCCCTTTCAGATCGGCAGCGCTGGCCAATGGCTTCTTGGTGTAGATGCCCTGGGGTGGCCAGGCTACCGAATACAGAACCATCATGCCTTGCTCGCCCAGCTTCTTGTCAAGCAGCGGCTTCTGGGCTCGCCACAGCTTCATCGCTTCGTCGTAGCTGTCCGCCAGGAAGGGCAGCCCGTCAGCGCCGAAGATGATCCACTCGTTTTGGTAGGCGGACAGCAGGATCTCGCCAATCTGCGCCTGGCCGCCCTGCACCGCGCGCTTGATCTCGGGCAGCTTGAACAGCGAGGCGTTGGCGTGGACGGTGATCTTCAGCTTGCCGCTCGACGCCTTGTCAATGTCGTCTGCGAACTGCTGCAGGTTCACGGTGTGGAAGTTGGTGGCCGGGTAGGCCGCAGGCAGGTCCCATTTGGTTTGGGCCTGGGCAGCAGCCGAGAGCGCCAGCGCGCCAGCGGCAGTGATGATGAGGCGTCGTGTCATGTGCATAGCGGTTCTCCGTAGGATGCTGCAAGGGCCCGGCAGCTTGGGGTTGAAATATGTTCGTAGCATACGGTTGTACCGGAGCCGCCGGAACGCGGAGTTTCCATACCATCCCGACATCCGCCTCAGTCAGGCGTGCAGTCTCCTGTTGCATAGGTGAACCCTCCCCCCATTGAAGAACACGCCCGCACTCCTGCCCTGACGTGCGGGTGGGCCCACAAGATGACATCAGCCCATAGCCCTCAACCTCCCCGCTGGCAATTCTGGATCGACCGTGGCGGTACCTTCACCGACGTGGTGGGGCGCGCGCCTGATGGTGCACTGCACACGCTGAAGTTGCTGAGCGAGAACCCCGAGCAGTACGCCGATGCGGCGGTGGAAGGCATACGCCGCCTGCTGGGCCTGGGGCCTGGCGAGCCCATCACGCCGCAGCAGGTGGATTGCGTGAAGATGGGCACCACGGTGGCCACCAACGCGCTGCTGGAGCGCAAGGGTGAACCTACGCTGCTGGTCACCACCCGGGGTTTCCGCGACGCCCTGCGCATTGCCTACCAAGCCCGGCCGCGCCTGTTCGACCGCCGCATCCTGCTGCCCGAACTGCTGTACGCGCAGGTGGTGGAGGCGCAGGAGCGCATGGGCGCGCACGGTGATCTGATCACGCCGCTGGACGAGGCGGCGCTGCGCGCCTCGCTGCAGCAGGCCCTGGACGCCGGCATCCGCGCCTGTGCCATCGTCTTCCTGCACGGCTGGCGCTTCACCGCGCATGAAGCGCAGGCTGCCCAGCTTGCACGCGAGATGGGCTTCACCCAGGTGAGCGTGTCGCACGAGGTGAGCCCGATGATGAAGCTGGTGTCGCGTGGCGACACCACGGTGGTGGACGCCTACCTGTCGCCCATACTGCGGCGCTATGTGGACCGCGTGGCCACGCAGATGCCCGGGGTGCGCCTGTTCTTCATGCAAAGCAGCGGCGGCCTGACCGAAGCGCACCGTTTCCAGGGCAAGGACGCCATCCTGTCCGGCCCGGCCGGCGGCATCGTGGGCATGGTGCGCACAGCGGTGGCCGCAGGGCACGATCGCATCATCGGCTTCGACATGGGCGGCACGTCCACCGATGTCAGCCACTTCAGCGGTGGCGCTGCCGGCACCTTCGAGCGGGCCTTCGAGACGCTGGTAGCCGGCGTACGCATGCGCGCGCCGATGATGAGCATCCACACCGTGGCCGCCGGCGGCGGCTCGGTGCTGCACTTCGACGGCGCGCGGCTGCGCGTGGGCCCGGACAGTGCCGGTGCCAACCCGGGGCCAGCCTGTTACCGGCGCGGCGGCCCGCTGGCCGTGACCGATGCCAACGTGATGCTGGGCCGGCTGCAGCCGGCGCACTTCCCCCGCGTGTTCGGCCCCAGAGCCGACGAGCCGCTGGACCGGGCGGTGGTGGTCCGGCAATTCGAGGCGCTGGCCGCCGAGGTGACGCAGCGCACCGGGCGCTCCAGCACGCCAGAGACCCTGGCTGAGGGCTTCCTGCAGATTGCGGTGCAGAACATGGCCAACGCCATCAAGCGCATCTCGGTGGCGCGCGGCTATGACGTCACGCGCTACACGCTGCAATGCTTTGGCGGGGCCGGCGGCCAGCACGCCTGCGCGGTGGCCGATGCCCTGGGCATGTCTCGCGTGTACATCCACCCGCTGGCCGGCGTGCTCTCGGCCTACGGCATGGGCCTGGCCGACCAGATCGCTATGCGCGAAGGCTCAGTGGAGCGCCTGCTGGATGCCGGCGGGCTGGACGCTGCCCGGGACCGCCTGGCGGCGCTGGCCCACGCCGCCACGGCCGAACTGGT
>CAZUKT010000672.1:0-2404 GCA_964620975.1 uncultured Rubrivivax sp.
GAAAGCTCACGTCACCGGCAAAGATGGGCACGGCCGGCGCGTGCACCGCCGCCTTGGCGTCGCGTTGCAAGTCTCGCCACGCTGCGGCGAACGGCTTGAAGGGCAGCATGCGCTCAAAGGCAAAGTGCCGCATCGAGCCCGCCGCAATGCCGCAGGCGATTTGTGCTGCCTCGATGACGATGGTGCCGGCGCCACAGCACGGGTCCAGCAGCGGCCCGTCTTCAGCGCGGCCCAGCCAGCCGGTGGCCGCCAGCATGGCTGCGGCCAGCGTCTCTTTGAGCGGCGCTTCGCCCTTGTCTTCGCGCCAGCCGCGCTTGAAGAGCGGGTCGCCCGAGGTGTCGGCGTACAGCGTGGCGTGATCGGGGCCTACAAACAGCGAAATGGGCAAGTCGGGGTGGCGCGTGTCCACGCTGGGGCGCTCGCCGGTCTGCTCACGCAGCGTGTCGCACACGGCGTCCTTGATGCGCAGCGCGGCAAAGTTCAGGCTTTGCAGCGGCGAACGCATGGCGCTGACTTCCACGCGCAAGGTCTGCTCGGGTGTGATCCAGCGCTCCCAGGCCACCCGGCGGGCCAGCGCGTACAGGTCATGTTCGTCTTGGTAGTGCCCGTCGATCAGCGGCCACAGCACGCGTGTGCCCAGCCGGCTGTGCAGGTTGATCTGCATGGCGGTGCGCTCGTCACCACGCACCCAGGCACCACCCCGCGTGGTCTCGGCGCTGCGGCCGGTGATGCGCTGCAACTCGTCGGCCAGAAAGGCCTCCACACCGCCGGCGCAGGTGACGAAAAGCAAGGTGCTCACATGTTCTTTCGCAAGCTGGCAGGCGCGATCTTCAGCGACTCGCGGTACTTGGCCACGGTGCGACGGGCCACCTGAATGCCCTGCTCTTCCAGCATGTCGCTGATCTGGCTGTCCGACAGTGGCTTCTTCACGTCTTCGGCCGTCACAAACTGCTGGATCAGCGCGCGCACGGCGGTGCTGCTGGCGTTGCCGCCCGCTTCGGTATTGAGCGAGCTGCCAAAGAAGTACTTCAGCTCAAAGGTGCCCAGTTGCGTGGCCATGTACTTGGCCGTGGTCACGCGTGAGATGGTGCTTTCGTGCAGGCCCAGTTCGTCGGCAATCTCGCGCAGCACCAGCGGCTTCATGGCAATGGCGCCGTGTGTGAAGAAACCTTTTTGCCGCTCGACGATGGCCTTGCTGACACGCAGGATGGTGTCAAAGCGCTGCTGGATGTTCTTGACGAACCAGCGCGCCTCTTGCAGCCGCGAGCTCAAGCCCGGGTTGCCGGCCGCCCCACGCTGGCCGCGCGCCGCGCTGGCGTAAAGGTCGTTGATGCGCAGCTTGGGCATCACGTCGGGGTTGAGCGTGACGCTGATGCCGCGCCCGGTTTTGCGTACGATGACGTCGGGCACGATGATGTGGCTTTCGCCAGCCGCAAACTGCCGCCCGGGCCGGGGCTCACAAGCCACGATCAGCACCTGCGCGTCGCGCACAAGGTGTTCGTCGCACCCGGTGAGCGCGGTCAGGCGTTTCATGTCGCGCTTGGCCAGCAGTTCCAGGTAGTTTTCGGCAATGCGCATGGCCAGTTGCCGCGCCGGGCACTTGGGCGTGGTGCGCAGTTGCAGCACCAGGCATTCACCCAGGTTGCGCGCGCCCACACCCGTGGGCTCCAGGCTTTGCAGCCATTTGAGCGCGCAGTTCAGGCGGTCGAGCAAGGCCTCGCGGCCCTCGGGGTGGTGCACGCCCAGCATGTCGGCCAGACGGTCGGCAATTTCTTGCAGCGGGTCGGCCAGGTAGCCGTCGCCGTCAAGGCTTTCAATCAGCACTTCAAGTGCGGCGCGGTCGTCACCCGGCAGCCGCATGCCGGCCACCTGCAGGCGCAGATGGTCTTGCAACGAGCCTTCTGCGGCGTTGCGGTCTTGCGCGTCCATGTCGTCGCCGTCGCCACTGGGCGCGGCCGCTGACGACGACGGCGTTTCGCGGATGCCGTCAAAGTCATCGCGCTCGGTGCCGTTTTCCCAGTCGTCGCGTTCGGTGGTGCCAAATTCTTCAGCGCGGATTTCGGTGGCCGTTTCACCGCCGTCGGGCGTGTCGGGCGTGCCTTCGCTGTCGGCCACACGGTCGGCCACGCGGTCGGCGGCCTGGCGCTCGGGGGGCGTGTCAAAGGGGTTGGCCGGTGCGTCGTCTTCCATTTCCAGGAAGGGGTTCTGCTCCAGCATCTGGCCCACTTCCTGGTGCAGTTCCAGCATGCCGTGTTACGGCACGGATGCGTTCCCGGACTGGTGTGTGCTTGACCTCTCACATCTCCCGGACGTGCGTCTGCCGCGGTGTCGCAGCATCTCGGCCGCATCCTGCCGGGCTCTCGTCGATCAGGTGCGGTTGATGGCTTGGTGGCCGGTATATTCG
>CAZUKT010000673.1:0-2402 GCA_964620975.1 uncultured Rubrivivax sp.
AGGCTCGGACCTGTCGCCCTTCCAGCCCGACAGCACCATCACCGTGCGCAACAACCGTTTTGCCTTCAACGGCATTGCCGTGCAGCTAATCAGTGAACTGGGCGGCAACATCGTCACCGACAACAGTTTCGAAGGCAACCTGATCAACGTGGTGCAAGCCGGCCGCGGCAAGGCCGGGCTCAACCAGTGGCGCGGCAACTTCTGGGACGACTACGCGGGTTTTGACCGCAACACCGACGGCCGCGGCGACACCGCCTACGAGCTCTACGCCTACGCCGACCAGATCTGGATCGAGCTGCCTGCGGCGCGCTTTTTCAAGACCGCGCCGGTGATGGAGCTGCTCGACTTCCTGGAGCGCCTGGCGCCGTTTTCGTCGCCCGAGCTCACGCTCAAGGACGAGCAGCCGCGTTTTGCCAAACCGGCAGGGACGCCGTCATGAGTCAAGACCTGCCCAAGCCGAACCCGGTGCCCAAGGCGCAGCGCCGCAACACGCGCCAGGCACGCCGCCGCGCACTGCGCACCGTGCTGCTGGCGGGTGGTGTGCTGGGCGCGGCGCTGTCGGGCTGGCTGCCGCTGGCTTATGCGCAAAAGAAGCGCCTGCGGCCGCCCGGGGCGCTGGACGAAAAAGACTTTCTTGCCTCGTGCATCAAGTGCGGGCAATGCGTGCAGGTGTGCCCGGTGCAGGCCATCAAGCTGGCCGACCTGGTGGACGGCTTTGGCGTGGGCACACCCTACATCGACGCCCGTGAGCAGGCCTGCGACTTTTCTTGCGACGCAGTGCAGTGCATCCTGGCCTGCCCCACGGGTGCGCTGGTCTACCAGAAGCCGCCATTCCTGGGCGTGCGCGACGGCGTGCCGCTGGCCGCCAAACCCATACTCAAGGCCAAGGCCAAGGACGCCGAGCCCACACTGAACCTGAAAGAGCGCATCGGCGTGGCGCGCCTGACGCGGCCAGAGGCCTGCCTGGCCATTCAGGGCAAGGGCTTCAAGGGCCAGACCCGTGGCCCCGGCTTCAAGGGGCACATGCGCTACATGGAGGTGGACCGCTGGAAGCCCATCCGCGTGGCCGACCATCCCTATGACCTGAAGGAATGCGACCTGTGTGTGCGTGAGTGCCCGGTGCAGGGCGCCATCTCCATCGCCAGCTTCACCACGCCCGAAGGCAAGACACGCCACCAGCCCGTGGTGCACGAGCCCTGCGTGGGCTGCGGTGTGTGTGAAATGGTGTGCCCGGCCGAGCCCACCTGCATCACGGTCGAATCGCGTGGGGTGTGGAAGACATGACCAGCCCAGCCCAAGTCCACCGCAGGCGCTTGTGGGAGCAGATCGTCGTCATGCTGGGCCGCGAGCCCAGCAAACCCACGGTCATCACCGAACGTGCCGTGCAGGTGCACGAGCTCAAGCAGATGCGCAACAAGTCCGAGGTGCGCGCGGCGATCCTGAAGGCGCATGAGCAACCACGCGGCCACAAGTGGCGCCGCCGCCGCTGGGCGGTGTTGATTACCGTGAACCTGCTCTTCACGCTGTCTTTCATGCTCGACATCCAGATCCTTGAAGGCGCGCTCACGGGCTCGCGCTTCATCGGCTTCCACCTCATCGACGTGAACTCGGCGCTGCAGGTGATGCTGGCGCACAAACACATCATCACCAACCTCGTCATCGGCACGCTTACCGTGGCCACGATCTGGATGCTGCTGGGTGGGCGCACTTTCTGCAGTTGGGTCTGCCCTTACCACCTGGTGTCTGAATGGGCCGAAAAGCTGCACCTGTGGCTGGCCGCCAAGAAGCTGGTGACTGACCAAAGCATCAACCGCGGTCTGCGCTCGGTGTTCTGGCTGGTGTTTGCGCTGGCCGCGCTGGGCACGGGCTACACGGTGTACGAGGCCATTTCGCCCACCGGCATCCTGTCGCGTGCGCTGATCTACGGCCCGGGCCTGGCCCTGCTGTGGGTGGCCGCGCTGCTGGTGTTTGAGGTGGTGTATTCGCGCCGCGCCTGGTGCCGCTACGCCTGCCCCATAGGCCTGACCTACGGCGTCATCGGCATCGTCTCGCCGGTGCGCATCAAGTACACACTCAGCTCGTGTTTCCATGAAGGCGACTGCAAGAAAGTCTGCCTCGTGCCGCACGTGCTGGACACCGTCATCAAGGGCCGTGCTGTCGATACCGAAGTGACCCTGGGCCCCGACTGCACACGCTGCGGCATGTGCGTGGACACCTGCCCCACGGGTTCACTCAACTTCGACATCAAGGGCCTGTCCAAGCTGTTGTAAGCCCCACCCATGATCGAGTTCAAGCAAGTCAGCAAGTCCTTTCGCCGCGCCCGCGTGCTGGACGGCATCAACCTGCAACTGGGCCTGGGTGAGCGCGTGGCGCTGATCGGCTCCAACGGTGCCGGCAAGACC
>CAZUKT010000674.1:0-389 GCA_964620975.1 uncultured Rubrivivax sp.
GCGCCAGCGTTTCCATCACCACGCCCTGGCCGGCGAAGGCGGCGTCGCCGTGCACCAGCACGGGCAGCACCTGGTCGCCTTCCTTGTCGCCACGGCGGTCCATGCGCGCCTTCACCGAGCCCTCGACCACCGGGTTGACGATCTCCAGGTGGCTGGGGTTGAAAGCCAGGCTCAGGTGCACCGGGCCACCGGGGGAGGTGACGTCGCTGCTGAAGCCCTGGTGGTACTTCACGTCACCCGAAGGCAGGGCCTCGGGCGCGGTGTGGTCGAATTCGGCAAACAGGTCGGCAGGCATCTTTCCGAGCGTGTTGACAAGCACGTTCAGGCGGCCGCGGTGGGCCATGCCGATGACGATTTCCTGCACGCCGTTGGTGCCGGCGCGCTGCACC
>CAZUKT010000674.1:399-2398 GCA_964620975.1 uncultured Rubrivivax sp.
TGCCTTCCAGGCTGAAGCGCTTCTGGCCCACGTACTTGGTGTGCAGGTAACGCTCCAGGCCTTCAGAGGCGGTGAGCCGGTCGAGGATGTGTTTTTTCTCGGCGACGCTGAAGCTCGGTTTGCTGCGCACGCTTTCCAGCCGCTCTTGCCACCAGCGCTTTTCGGCCGGGTCGGTGCAGTGCATGAATTCGGCGCCGATCGTGCCGCAATAGGTTTCACGCAGGGCTTGCAAGATCTCGCGCAGCGACATGTTTTCGGCCTTGCCGAAATACGTGTTGGCGGCCGAAAAGGTGATGTCCATGTCGGACTCGGTGAGGTCATAGAAACCTGCTTCGAGTTCGGGGATCTTGGGGCGCTCGGTGCGCTTGAGCGGGTCCAGATCGGCCCAGCGGCTGCCCAGGAAACGATAGGCCGCGATGAGCGATTGCACGTGCACCTGCTTGCGTGCCACGGCCAGGTCGGCCGCGCTGGCCTTCAGGGCAAAGGCGTTGGCCTTGGCGCGCTGGGCGAAGCTTTCAACCACCGGCGCATGGGCGACGTCGCGCGATTCACTGCCGTCGGTGGCAGGCACGTGCTGGAGGTTGTCAAAGTAGGTGCGCCAGGTGTCGGGCACGCTACCGGGGTTGTTGAGGTAGGCCTCATACAACTCTTCGACGTAGGGCGCATTGCCCCCGAACAGGTACGAGTTGGACCTGTGTTGCTGCATCATCTTTCGCTCACCTTGTGCACCGGTCTGCGGCGCTCTGATGGGTTTGACAAACCTTCCGCGTCCCGGCTGCACCGGTTGGCGGACTAGCGACCCGCCTTGCTGTTTGTCTGACCCAGCAAGGGGACGGGAAGGAACGGGTTCTAAATTGAAGGCGGGACTCTATCACCAGGCCCCTATTTCTTCAGTGGCCGAATTGGACGCCGCAAACCCTTCTGTTTTGCTGACAACGTGGTCAAGCCGCACCTCAAACTGTGCGGGCCATGCCACACACCGCGCCGCACCGCGTGATCCTGCTGCACGCCAGCGCGCCGCCCAAGCCGGCCGAGGGTGCGCCCTGCAACGGCTGCGGCCTGTGTTGCGCAGCCGAGCCCTGCCCGCTGGGGGTGTTGTTGTCGCGCCGCAGGCACGGCGCCTGCGCCGCGCTTTGGTGGGACGAGGCACCGGGCCTGTACCGCTGCGGCGCCATCACCCACGCCGGCCGCTGGTTGCCCTGGTTGCCAGCGCGCTGGGCCACACGCCTGGCTCGGCGGTGGGTGGCCGCAGCCCACGGTTGCGACTCTGACTTGATGCCTGCGTAGCCCTTGCGCCATGGGCGATTGCGGCGTGCCCGGGTACAGCCGGCGCTGGCCCCAGGCCTGATTGCATCGGGCATCTACCCGCCTGCCGCAACGCCAGGCGCGGCTAGCATGCGGCCCTGATGCAAGCCACGGGAACACGCGCCATGAACTTCAAATCCCTTCTCAGCGCCTTGGTGGTCGCCACCGCGGTGGCGGCGACAGCACAAGCGCAGACCCTGCGCTGGGCGGCACAGAACGACATCTTGACCCTGGACCCCCATTCGCAGAACCACGCGACCACCAATGCCATCCTGATGCACGCCTACGAGGGCCTGACGCGCTACAGCGCCACCTATCAAGTGGAGCCCGCACTCGCCACAAAGTGGACCTTCATCAGCCCCACCCAGGTGCGCTTCGAACTGCGCAAGGGCGTCACGTTTCATGACGGCACGCCCTTCACGGCCGACGACGTGGTCTTTTCCTTCAGCCGCGTCAAGCAGCCCCAGGGCACGATGCAGATTTACGTCACGGGCATCAGCGAAATCAAGAAGATCGACGCGCACACCGTGGACTTGTTGCTGTCGGCACCCAACCCCATCCTGCTGCGCAACATCATTGACTTCCGCATCATGAGCAGGGCCTGGGCCGAGAAGAACAAGACCACGACCGTGCAGGACTACAAGGCCAAGGAAGAGAACTACGCCTCGCGCAACGTCATGGGCACGGGCTCGTT
>CAZUKT010000675.1:0-2388 GCA_964620975.1 uncultured Rubrivivax sp.
ACCGAAAGCTCGTGTACGAAACCCCCGGCTTCACCGACTACTTCTTTGCTGCCACGCCGATCCGCGAGATTGCCGAACTCAACATCGGCTCGCGCCCGGCCAGCCGCAAGGCCACTCGCGCCATCGAAGACCTGCGTGCCATTCCCTGGGGCTTTTCATGGGGCCAGTGCCGGCTGGCGCTGCCGGGCTGGTGTGGTTTTGGCTCGGCCGTGGCGCAGTGGCTTGAAGCGGGCGACCGCAAAGCCCGCGTGGACCTGCTGCAGCGCATGCACAAGCAGTGGCCGTTCTTCCGCACGCTGCTGTCCAACCTGGACATGGTGTTGGCCAAGAGTGACCTGCGCATCGCGTCACGCTACATGGATCTGGTGGAAGACAAGGCCACTGCGCGCCGCATCTCCAGCGCCATCAAGGCCGAGATGCAGCGCGCGCACGACGCGCTGGCGCTGATCACCGGGCAGGACGAAAGGCTGGCAGCCAACCCGGCGTTGGCACGGTCCATTGCGCACCGCTTTCCCTACCTCGACCCTCTCAACCACCTGCAGGTCGAACTGCTGCGGCGCTACCGCAACCGGCGTGAAGGGCAAGAGGGCGTGGAACGGCTGCAGCGCGGCATCCATCTGTCCATCAACGGCATTGCGGCGGGGCTGCGCAATACGGGCTGAGCGTGTAGGCGCCCCTTCGACCCTTCGCTCATGCGCACCGGAGTGAATCCCGCCCCTTAAGCCAGCACACGGGCGCAGCGGCACCCCCCAAAGTTGACGCCGCCGGCCGCAGCGGCGTGACGCCTGCGTGACGCTTGCTCGTCAAACATGGCTGCACACGCGCGCCGGGGCAGCATTTCGCTGGCGCCAGGGTCGCGCGTGCCTCAATGGAGAAGCGCCATGCGCAAACCAACATCGCTGCTGGCCCACGCCACTGTGACCGTGTCCTTGCTGGCCGCTGCATCCGGCCTGGGCGCCACACCGCTGTACCGCATCACGCAAATCGGCGCCCTGCCAGGCGACAGCACCAGCGTCGCGCTAGCGATGAACGATTTGGGGCAGGTCGTGGGCAGCAGCGGCGTGCCCGGGCAAGACAGTGACCCCCATTTGCGCCGAGGTTTTGTGTGGAGTGCGCAGCAAGGCATGCAGGCCATTGGGCCCATCAACGGCCTGCACAACGCGCTGGCCGAGGGCATCAACAACAGCGGCACGGTGGTGGCCCACGGCTACAACTTCAACAACAACGCCACCACGGCCAGCGAAGGTTTCCTGTGGACTCCCACCACCGGCGCCACGGCCCTGCCCAAGCTGCCGGGCTGGGGCCGCTACGGCGCATACGGCGGCATCAACGCCGCAGGCTGGATGGCTGGTTACTTCCAGGACAGCCAGGGCCGCAACCAGGCGGTGTTGTGGGACCCGCAGGGCCAGATCAGCGCTCTGCCGTCCACCGGCTACGGCAACGCGTCCACGGCAGCCGCCATCAACCAGGCCGGCCAGGTGCTGGTGTATGCCTACGGCGGGCTCGACTACCTCAGCTTCCGCTGGGACCCGGCCACGGGCTACCAGGCGCTGGCCACGCCCGCTGGCTTCTCCTGGGCGCTGGGCCGTGGCATGAACGGCCTGGGCCAGGCGGCGGGCTTTGCGTCCAACAACTTCAGCAGTGGCACGGGCGCGCACGCCGTGATGTGGGCCAGCGACGGCTCGGTGACCGATCTCGGGCTCTCAGCCAGCCTGAGAATGAGTTCGGCCGCCGACGTCAACGACGCCGGCCTGGTGGTGGGCCATGCGGTGCAGGCGTCAAACAACCAGACCGTGGGCTTCTTGTGGACACAAGACGGTGGCATGCAGACCCTGGAAAGCCTTCTCGACCCCCAAGACCCTTTGTGGGGGCAGGTCAGTGCCATCGTGCCGCAAGACATCAACAACGTGGGCCAGATTGCCGGCCAGGCCATGTTCAATGGCGTGCGCTACGCCTTTGTGATGACCCCCGTGCCCGAGCCCGGCACCGGCGCATTGCTGTTGGCCGGCGTGCTGGCCCTGGGCTGGCGGCGGCGCCGTGGGTTCAGGATTGCGCCCAACGCACTGGGTCAAACCCCACCGTGATGCGACCGTCGGGCCACTCCACCACCGGCCTCTTGATGACGCTGGCGTGGGCCAGCATCACGGGCCGCGCAGTGGCCGCGTCCACCACGGCAGCACGCAGGGTCTCGTCCAGTGCGCGCCAAGCCGTGCCCTTGCGGTTGAGCAGCACCTGCCAGCCGGCGTCGGCCAGCCAGGCGTCCAGCCGCTCGGGCGGCACGCCGAGCTTCTTGAAGTCGTGAAAGTCACATTCGATGCCCTGCGCCACGAGCCAGGCGCGGGCTTTCTTGACGGTGTCGCAGTTGGGGATGCCATAGAGCTTCATGCG
>CAZUKT010000676.1:0-2388 GCA_964620975.1 uncultured Rubrivivax sp.
AGGATGTGGGTCACGGTGCGGGTTCTCCTGAACCCGTGATTGTCGCAAGCTTGGCGCTCAGCGCGGCGCGGTTGGGCTCCAGCGGCGCTCTACGGCGTCAAAGGCCCACTGGACGGCCAGTGCAAGCACAGCAGCGGGCAAGGCGCCGGCCAGCATCAGCGCACTGTCGTTCACGGCCAGGCCGGCCACGATGCGCTCGCCCAGCCCACCGGCACCAATGAAAGCGGCCACGGTGGCCGTGCCCACGTTGATGACGGCGGCCGTCTTGGCGCCGGCCAGCAACACCGGGCGCGCCAAGGGCAACTGCACCCACCACAAACACTGGCGTGGCGTCAGGCCCAGCGCCCGGCCGGCCAGCGTCAGGCCCGGCGGCACGCCGGCCAGGCCGGCATGTGTGTTGCGCACGATGGGCAGCAGCGCGTACACAAAAAGCGCCAGCAGCGCAGGCCAAAAACCGATGGCCCCCAGCAGCGCAATCAAGAAGGCCAGCAGCGCCAGCGTGGGCACCGTCTGCAGCACACCCACCGCCCCCAGCAGCCACGCCGCCCAGCGCGGCCTTGCCCAGGCCCACACCCCCAGCGGCACACCCACCAGCAGCGCCAGCACCAGCGAGCCAAAGACCAGCGCCAGATGCTGCGTGGCCAGCCGCCACAAGTCTGGGGCCAGCAAGCGGCCGACAAAACCGGGGCGCTTGGCCGCCGCCTGCGGTGCAGCAGCGGGCTCGGCGCCGCCCTGCAATTGGGAACCCGGCAAGGTGGCGCCCGGCAATTTGGCGCCTGGCGATGCAGCGCCTGGCGACGCACCGGCGGCCAGAAAACGCTGCGCCGCATCGGCAAAGCTCACGCCGTCGAGTTCCACCTGCGCGTTCAAGGCGATCATTGCGGCCTCGTCAATGCGGCCGGCCAGCTTTTGCAGTGGCGTGTCGTCCAGCGTGCGGCGCATCAGCAGCACGGCGTCGTAACGCGGGAAGAACTTGCGGTCGTCCACCAGCACACGCAGGGCATAACGGCCCACCTTGGCGTCAGTGCTGTAGATGTCGATGAGGTCCACCTGCCCGGCCTTCACGGCGTCGTAGGCCAGCCCGTGGTCCAGCGCGGCGCCCGGCACCAACGCCAGGCCGTAGGCACGCTGCAGCGCAGGCCAGCCGTCGGCCCGCACCTGGAATTCATGCGACAGGCCCAGCTTGATGGCGCCCGCCGGCAGCCGCGCCAGGTCAGACACGGTCTTCAGGCCCAGTTTGTCGGCCACGCTCTCACGCAGCGCCAACGCGTAGGTGTTGTTGAAGCCCAGCGGCACGGCCACTTTCAGGCCCTGCGGCGCCAGCCATTCATTGAGCTGCGACAGCGACGGGTTGGTCTCGCCACCGGGCTCGCGCTTGAGGATTTCACGCACGATGGTGCCGGTGTATTCGGGGTAGACGTGCACCGCGCCGCTGGCCAGCGCCTGCGCCAGGATGCCGGTGTTGCCCAGGCCTTGTTGGTGCGTGGCCGGCACACCCGCCTGCACCAGCGTCTGGCGCAGCAGTTCACCCAGGATGTAGCTTTCGGTGACGCGCTTGGAGCCCACCTGCACGGTGTCGGCAGCCAGCGCCGCCGTGGGCACGAAGGCAAGCAACGCTGGCAGCGCCAGGCGTGCGGTCAGCGCAATCAGCGAACGCGCCCAGCGGCGCGCCACGGACACGGTCATGCGGGCTTGGCGGCGCAGTTGACCATCCAGCAAACGCCAAAGCGGTCGGCAAAGCTGCCGAAGTAGGCGCCCCAGAACATGTCCTGCAGCGGCATTTCCACCTTGCCGCCGGCCGAGAGGCCGGCAAACAGGCGCTCGGCCTCGGCGCGTGAGTCGGGCTCGAGGTTGATGTAGCTGTTGTTGCCGGGGCGCACCGTGAAACCCATGCTCTCGGGCGCGTCGGTGCCCATCAGCACATGACCTCCCAGGGTGGGCAATCCCACGTGCATGACAAGTTGTTTGTCGGCGTCGGCCATGGGCGGCTGGCCGGGTGCGGCGGGGATGTCGGCAAAGCGGTGAATGGGGCCGTTGAAACTGCCGCCAAACACCGAACGGTAGAACTCAAAGGCTTCTTCGGTGTTGCGGGCAAAGTTCAGGTAGGTGCTGACGCGTGCCATGGGGCCATCTCCGGCAAAAACGGTGGGAATCGCGGGGGTTGGGGACCGCCGGGTGGCGATGATGGCGCCACACGCGGCACGCTGCAATTGGGGCGATGCGGCACACCCTGGCAGCCGCTTGCCAGCGGCTGCGGCACGGCGGCGCATACTTGGGGCGCCCCTTCCACTTTCACCCGCACGTTGCCTACAGCCGGCTCCGCGCCACGCAGGCCATGCACGGCTACCAGACCAAACAAGAATGCATTTCCATCGCAGGGGCGGCCGA
>CAZUKT010000677.1:0-2386 GCA_964620975.1 uncultured Rubrivivax sp.
GAACGGGTTGCGCTCGCGCAACTCGTCCACATACTGGCCCATGCCGGCGCCTTCGGCGGCCAGAAAGTCGGCCACAGCGGCGGCAAATCGCTGGTCGCGCAGCCAGTGCGCCGATGCGGTGGCCACCGGCAGCAGGCCGCGGGCCATTTTGTGTTCACCCTGTGCGCCGCCTTCAAAGCGTTGTAGGCCGTTTGCGATGCACCAGGCCAGTGGCTGGTAGTAGCAGGCCTCGAAATGCAGGCAGGGCACCTCCTCGCTGCAGCCCCATGCGCTGCGTGCGGGCATGTCCACTGCCACCAGCGATGCCGCAATCGGCGCCTGGCCACGGTGCGCCACGAACATCACCCAGTTCTCGGGCATGTCTCGGGCCATTTGGGCAAAGAAATCGCGGCTCAGGTAGGGCGTACTCTGGTGCGCACGGTAGGTGAGCGTGTAACAGGCGTAGAAGAAATCCCACAACGGCAAATCGATCTGCCCGCCTTGGTGCACCGTGAAGGAAATGCCCTGGTCGGCCACGCGGCGCCGCTCTTGCTGGATCTTCTTGCGCTTGTCGCGCAACAGCCGCGACAGCAGGTCGGCAAAGTCAGCCACGGGCTGAGCCGGGTCCTGGGTCCAGTGAAACTGCACACCTTCGCGCAGCATCCATCCGGCGCCAACAAATGCCGCACGGTCGGTGTCGTCCACAAACAGCACATGGGCCGAAGAAACGCCAGCTTCCTGCGCCAGTGCGCTCAGCGCCGAGACGAGGCGGCCTCGCCACAGCGCCGAGGTGGCCATGAGGCGAGTGCCAGGGACTGGCGTAAATGGCACGGCGCCCAGCAGTTTGGGGTAGTAGCGCAAACCGTGGCGCCGGTAAGCGTCGGCCCAGGCCCAGTCGAAGACGTACTCGCCGTAGGAATGGCTCTTCAGGTAAAGCGGCATGGCCGCCTGCAGCGTGCCCGCTTGATGCAGGGTCAGCCACTGCGGCGCCCAGCCCGTGCCGGGCACAGCGCTGGCCGATGCGTGCAAGGCACACAAGTATTCAAAGCGCAGAAACGGGGTGGGCGAAGGCTGCAACTGAAGTAGCGCGTTCCAGGCGCCACCGTCCACCGTGGTGGGCTCCGAATGAACCTGGATGACATAATCCTGGCCGGTGGATTCGAGCAGCGTCATTCAGGATTTAGCAGCATGAAAGTGGCGCTTGCGCAGATCAATGCGACGGTGGGTGACTTGGCTGGCAATGCAAGGCTTCTCGCTGAGGCGGCGCGCCAGGCACACGCCCAGGGCGCCTGTGTGGTGGTGGCGCCCGAACTGGCACTCACCGGCTACCCGCCCGAAGACCTTCTGCTGCGCCCCGCCTTCATGCAAGCGTGCGCCGAGGCGCTTGCCGCCTTGGCGATTGAATTGGCCGACTGCGAAGGGCTGCATCTGGTGGTGGGCCATCCCCATCAGGGCGACGGCCGGGCGGATGTTAGGTCCAAGTCCATGGCCGTGCAGAAGAGGTTCAATGCCGCTTCTGTGCTGGCGGGTGGGCGGGTGCAGGGCACCTATTTCAAGCGCGAGTTGCCCAACTACCAGGTCTTTGATGAGCGCCGCTACTTTGTCTCTGGCCGCGACGCCGGTTTTGCGCCGTTGGTCTTTGAGGCAGGCGGCCTGCGCTTCGGCCTGCTGATCTGCGAAGACGCGTGGTTTGACGAGCCTGCGCAAGCGGCCTGCAACGCGGGTGCCGATGTGTTGTGCGTGCTCAACGCGTCACCCTTCCACCTGGACAAGGCGGGCGAGCGTGAAGCGCGCATGGCCGACAGAGCGCGCGCTGTGGGCCGTCCCGTGCTGTACGCCCACCTGGTGGGGGGGCAGGATGAGGTCGTCTTTGACGGCGCGTCGTTTGCCGTCGACGCCCACGGCGAAGTGCGGGCCCGAGCGCCGGCCTTCGAGCCCGCAATTTTGTTGGTGGACATTGCGCCTGATGGCGTGCCCAGCGGCCCGCTGGCGGCCGTGCCCACAGTGGAAGCGCAGGCCTGGGCCGCACTGGGGACCGGCGTGCGCGACTAGCTGGGCAAGAACGGTTTTCCGGGCGCCATCATCGGCTTGTCGGGCGGCATGGATTCGGCCTTGGTGCTGGCGCTGGCCGTGGACGCTTTGGGCGCAGACAAGGTGCGTGCGGTGATGATGCCATCGCCGTACACGGCCGACATCTCCTGGCTCGACGCCCGTGACATGGCCGAGCGGTTGGGAGTGCGCTACGACGAGATTGCCATTGCACCGATGTTCGATGCCTTCCGCACCAGCCTTTCCAAGCAGTTTGCTGGGCTGGCCGAAGACACAACTGAAGAGAATCTGCAGGCGCGAATTCGCGGCACCTTGCTTATGGCGATGTCCAACAAGACCGGTGCCATTGTGCTGACCA
>CAZUKT010000678.1:0-2383 GCA_964620975.1 uncultured Rubrivivax sp.
TCAGCGTGGCCGGCAGGCGCGTGGCAAAAAGGTTGCTCACTGCTTCATTCGTGGCCCAGCTCTTGCCCCAGTCAAAGGTGAGGATCTGCTTGACGAAGAGCCACAGCTGGTAGAGCACCGGCTCATCCAGGCCGAGCTGCTGGCGTATGGCCTTGATCTGTTCGGGGCTGGCGTTCAGGCCGCCCAGCACCTCGGCAGGGTCACCGCCGAAGTATTTGAACAAGAAGAACACCAGCAGCACCACGCCCAGCAGGGTGGGGATCATTTGCCACAGGCGCCGTATCAGGTATGCGGCCATGAGCTTCCAGACCCGGCGGCCCCAGGGATACCCAGGTGAGCCGGTCAAATTTTGGGATGCGCGAGTGTAGGGGTGGGCCCTGTGCAAGCCGGGCGGTGATTTCCCCCCTGCTTTGCGGGTGATCGCCAGCAAGCGGCGTGCCCGTGCGCGCCTAGACTCCGCCCGATGAACTTCCATCACCTCCTGCTTGCCGCTGGCGTGGCCTTCATGTTGCTGGCCCAAACGCCGGCCGGCGCGCAAGCAACGCCGCCGCCGCCGCAGCCCCTGAAGGTGCTGCGCTATGCCTTCCTGATTGCCGAAACCACCTTCGACCCGGCGCAGATCTCTGACCTGTATTCGCGCACCGTGGTGGCCGGCATGATCGAGGCGCCGCTTGAATTTGAATTCCTGGCCAAACCCGCACGCATGCGCCCCAACACGGTGGCTTCCATGCCCGAGGTGTCAGACGACTTCAAGACCTTCACCTTTCGCATCAAGCCCGGCATCTACTTTGCCGACGACCCCGCCTTCAAGGGCATCAAGCGCGAGCTGACCGCTGAAGACTACGTCTACAGCCTCAAGCGACACTATGACCCGCGCTGGAAAAGCGCCAACCTCTACATCCTTGAAAACGCCAAGATCCTGGGCCTGAGCGAGCTGCGCAAGAAGCTCATGGCCGAGAAGAAACCGTTTGACTACGACACCCCGGTAGAAGGCCTGCGTACGCTGGACCGCTACACCTTCCAGGTCAAGCTGGGCGAATCCACGCCGCGCCTGCTCTACAACTTTGCCGACGGCTCCTTCACCGGCGCGCTGGCACGTGAGGTGGTGGACTTTTACGGCGACAAGGTCGGTGAGCACCCGGTGGGCACCGGGCCCTTTGTGCTGAAGACCTGGAAGCGCAGTTCGCGCATCGTGCTGGCGCGCAACCCCAACTACCGCGAGGTGCTGTTCAACGAAGAGGCGCCTGCCGGTGACGCACGCCTGCAGGCCGTGGCCGCGCGCTTCAAGGGCAAGAAGTTGCCGCTGCTGGACGAAGTGCACATCGCCATCATTGAAGAACCCCAGCCCCGCTGGCTGAGCTTCCTGAACGAAGAGCAGGACCTGATGGACCAGCTGCCGGCCGAGTTTGCGCCCAGCGTCATCCCCAACAACAAGCTCGCGCCCAACTTGGCCAAGAAGGGCATCGTGGCCGTGCGCTACCCACGCGCAGACGTGGCCGTGAGCTACTTTGCGATGGAGCACCCGGTGGTGGGTGGCTACGAGCCGCACAAGGTGGCGCTGCGCCGCGCCATCAGCCTGGCGGTTGACGTGGACCGCGAAATCCGCCTTGCGCGGCGAAGCCAGGCCATCCCCGGCCAAGGTGTGCAAGGCCCCGAGACCTTTGGCTACGACCCGCAGTTCAAAAGCGAAATGGGCGACTTCAGCCGAGCGCGTGCCAAGGCCTTGCTCGACATGCACGGCTGGGTCGACAAAGACGGCGACGGCTGGCGCGAGCAGCCGAGTGGCGAGCCGCTGCTGCTGGAATACGCCACCAGCCCCGACCAGCAGAGCCGCCAGCTCAACGAGCTGTGGAAGAAGAACATGGACGCCATCGGCATCAAGCTCATCTTCAAGACCGCCAAGTGGCCCGAAAACCTGAAGGCCAGCCGTGCCGGCAAGCTGATGATGTGGGGCGTGGGCTGGAGCGCCGGCGCGCCCGACGGCGACACCTTTCTGGCGCTGGGCTATGGCCCCAACAAGGGCGGCGCCAACCACGCGCGCTTCAACTTGCCGGCCTTCAATGCGCTGTACGAAAAACAGCGCCAGATGCCTGACGGCCCCGAGCGCCTGGCGGTGATGGACGAGGCCAAGAAGATCATGGTCGCCTACATGCCCTACAAGGTGCATGTGCACCGCATCTTCACCGACCTGGCCCAGCCCTGGGTGGTGGGCTACCACCGCAACATCTTTGTGCGCGAGTTCTATAAATACGTGGACATCGACACCGATGAGTTGCGCCGACGCGGCCACACGGCCGCTGCGCACTGAGAGTGTGAGAGTCAATCCATCATGCCCGCTCGTGCCGCCATATCGCACCCGCGCGGCGTTGCAAATGCTCGCCGT
>CAZUKT010000679.1:0-2382 GCA_964620975.1 uncultured Rubrivivax sp.
GCTGGAGGAGATCGAGGAACTCACCAACCCCAAGGTCAAGGCCGGCAAGAAGGCGCTGCTGCAAGAGCAGGTGCAGCTCAAACAAAGTGTGCTGGCGGTGCTGGACGCGGTGCGCGACGAAAGCAACAAGGACGCACCCGTGCGCCTGGTGTTTGAACCCAAGAGCCGCACGGTGGAGCAGGCCGAGCTCATCACCACGCTGCTGGCGCACACCGGCCTGGAAGGCAACCTGCCGATGAACCTGACCATGGTGGGCCGCGACGGCCGCCCCGTGGGCAAGGGGCTGCGGCGCATCCTGCAGGAGTGGATCGCCTTCCGCCTGGCCACCGTAGAACGCCGCACGCAGCACCGGCTGCAAAAGGTGCTGGACCGTGTGCATGTGCTTGAAGGCAGGCAACTGGTGCTGCTGAACATCGACGAGGTGATCCGCATCATCCGCAACGCCGACGAGCCCAAGCTGGCGCTGGTGGCGCGCTTCAAGCTCAGTGACCGGCAGGCCGAAGACATTCTTGAAATCCGCCTGCGCCAGCTGGCCCGGCTGGAGGCCATCCGCATCGAGCAGGAGCTGAAGGAATTGCGCACCGAGCAGGGCAAGCTCGAAGACATTCTGGCCAGCCCCACCGCACTGCGGCGCACCGTGATCAAGGAGATCGAGGCCGATGCCAAGGCCCACGGCGACGAGCGCCGCACGTTGATCCAGGAAGAGAAGAAGGCCGTTGTTGAAGTGAAGGTGGTGGACGAGCCGGTGACGGTGGTGGTCAGTGCCAAGGGCTGGGTGCGTGCATTGAAGGGGCATGAAATTGAAGTGGGCGCACTGGCCTTCAAGCCCGGAGACAGCCTGTACGGCAGTTTTGCCTGCCGCAGCGTGGACATGCTGCTGGTGTTTGGCACCGCAGCCAAGGGCAGTGGGCGTGTCTACAGCGTGGCTGCCGCAGCACTGCCGGGTGGGCGGGGTGACGGCGTGGCCATCACCTCGCTCATCGATCTGGAAGCCGGCACCCGCATCGCCCACTACTTTGCCGGCGCCGCCGACACCACGCTGCTGCTGGCCAACAGTGGTGGTTACGGCCTGTTGGCCAAGGCGGCCGACATGCTGGGCCGCAACCGGGGCGGCAAGGCCTTCTTGACGCTGGACGACAGCGACCAGGTGCTGCCGCCAGTGCCTGTGGCCGCCGCCCACACGCAAGTGGCCTGCCTTGCCGCCGACGGCCGGCTGCTGGTGTTTGCGTTGGACGAACTGAAGCTGCAAGGCAACGGTGGCAAGGGCCTGACGCTGATGGACGTGGACGCCAAGACACCGCTGCTCGGCGTGGCGGTCTTGGCCGCTGCACTGGCGGTGGTGGGCACCGGGCGCGGCGGCAAGGCCAAGGACGAGTTGCTCAAGGGCGCGGCCTTGGCCGAACACGTGGGCAAACGCGCGCGCAAAGGCCGTGTGGTGGCTGGCATGAAGCCGCTCAGGGTGTTGGCCGGCTGAATTGGGGGCAGACGGGGCCGCGTGTGCTGTCTAGACTCGCGGCGCCCGCCGCCGTTGGCGTTGCATCCACCGCCAGGAATGCCCCCCATGCAAATCACCCCCGTTGCCGCCGTCCACCGAGCCCGCCTCTCACAGGCCCGAAAACTTGTTGGCGGCCTTGCGTTGTTGCTGTATGCCGCGCTGGCCGTGGCGCAAACGGCAGGTGAATATGCCTGCGCCAACAACGTGCAGGGCCGGGTGGCCTGGAACCGCCAGGGCACCACGGCCTGGTCACCGGCCAACGTGCAGAACCTGTGCCGTGGCAGCACCGACCCGGCAGCCACCATCGCGTGTTTTGAAGCCGGCATCCGCCAGCATGGCGACTGGCAGCGGGCCACGGCCGACTGCAAGGCCAAGCCGCAAGGAGAGATCCAGTCCGCGCCAGCCCCTGATGCCGTGGCGGCCGCGCCCGCACCCGCTGATGGCCGCAACGTGGTGGCTGTCACGGCGGCGCAGGGCGGCCAGCGTGTGGCCGAGTACCGCCGCTCGGGTGGCGCGGGCCGGTGGGTGGAGTTGTCGCCCACAGGCGTGCTGCTTTTCAGGTTTCAGGAAACCCAGCGTGATGATTGGTCGGTGTACTTGGTGGACCCGTCCCGAGGTGTGAACCTGCAGCTTGACCTGCACACACGCAAGGTGATGTACAGCGACGCCGGCTCGCCGCGCCGCGAGCTGTACGACATCGTGGCCGCCAGCGCGCCTGCCAACGCGGCACCGCCCGCGCAGGCGCCGCTGCTGCCCGGGGCGGACTTTGCAGCCGCGCCGCCGTAGGGTTTGTCGTATCGACCGCAAACGACATGCCGGTATACATCGCCACTTTCCACGCCCGCCCGCGCAAACGTTCGTAGGTCTGCAACGCTTCCCATAACGTC
>CAZUKT010000680.1:0-2377 GCA_964620975.1 uncultured Rubrivivax sp.
TGGCCCGCGAAGTGCCACTGGACCCCGGCAACCTGGACTTCAGTTTCGTGGGCGACGCATGGCGCTTGAACGAGATATCGGTGCGAACCATCAACCAGCAGTCGGTCAGCGAAAGGACCACAGCCACCGAAGCCCGGGGCGATTGCAGCGGCAGCGACCTGTCGCCGCAGACCTTCAGCTTTGATCGCCAGGATTTCCGGAAGACACTGAACCTGCCGTTTACTGGCACGGCGGTGCCGTGGTTTTCAGGCGCGGTGCAGGTGGACACCGAGGGGCGCCGGAGCCTGAAGGTGGCAACGACAAGCCCCTTCCAGACTTTCAGCATTCGTGACGGCACCGTGACGCAGACCGGCACGCTCAGCCTTGATCTGAAAGAAGGGCCCCCTGCAAAGTCCAAGGTGGACCTGGGCGTGTCGCTGTTTGCGCCGTCCGAGGCCGAAGCCGAGAGCCAGGTCAGCTATGGCGTCAGGCTGGTGAACCGCGGCCCCAGTGCAGCGACCCAGGTGCGCGCCGAATTCATCCTGCCCCCGGGCTTCATCATCCTCACCACCACGGGCTGGCAAGGCTGCTTCATCAAGGGCCTGTCGGCCATCTGCGAGGCAGGCAGCATGGCCATGGACGAACAGCGGGACTTTCAGATCGAAGTCAAGGCGGGCGCTGCGGCAGGTCTCTTTACCGTGCGCGGCCGGGTCTCGGCAGCCGAAATCGACAGCAACTTCAGCGACAACCACGCCCAGGCGCAAACTGAGATTCCATAGCCCGCTGCGGCGCTTGGGGCCAAGCTGCTGCGGCGGTGTCGAGGCCGCCCTTTCACACAGCCCCAGTTTGCGGCGGTGCCGGTCTGGCCCTGGGGCCGCACGTGGGGGCCGTGTTCTGCATCAGCAGCCGCTCAATGCGGATGCCGGTGGTGCGCGTCGGGATAGTGCCCGTGGCTATGGGTCAGCGCTTCGTGGCGATGCCAGTGCGGGTGGCGCGGGTCCGTCTGCTCACCCGTGTGAACATGCGCGTGGTGCTCGTCGTGGTCATGTGCATGTTCGTGTTCAAGCGTTTCGTGCGTGTGCTCGTGCGCATGCTGCTCGCTCAGGTGCAGCCACACGCCCAGGGCCATCAAGGTGCCGGCCACCACCAAGGGCAGCGTCACGGGCTCGCCCAGCAACAACACCGCCAGCGCCGCGCCAAAGAAGGGCGCCACCGAGAAGTAGGCCCCGGTGCGTGCCGTGCCCAGGTGCCGCAGTGCCACCACAAACAGCACCAGACTGATGCCATACGCCACCAGGCCGAGCGCCATGCCGCCGGCCACCAGGCCCGCCGCCGGCAGCCGGCTGCCCATGGCCAGCGCCAGGGCCAGGTTCACCGAGCCCGCCACCAGGCCCTTGACGCAGGCGATCCACGTGGCGTCGTGCAGTGCCACCTTGCGGGTGAGGTTGTTGTCAACGGCCCAGGCCGCGCAGGCCCCCAGCACCGCCAGCGCGGGCCAGATGCTGCCAAAGCGCGCGTCGCCGGGCCAGCTCAACACCATGGCGCCGGCCACGATGGCCAGCATGCCGGCGGCGATGCGGCGGTCAAAGTTTTCGCGGAATACAAACCAGGCCAGCACGGCCGTCAGCACGCCTTCGGCATTGAGCAGCAAGGAGGCGCCCGAGGCCGGCATGTACTGCAGGCCCAGCATCAACAGCACCGGCCCCACCACGCCGCCGGCCAGTACCGCGCCAGCCAGCCACAAGCATTGCCGCACCGGCAGACGCACGGCCGGGGCGCGCCGCAGCAAGCGCCACGCGCCCAGCCCCAGGCCCGAGCCCAGATACAGCAGGCCGGCCAGCATCCAGGCGTCGACCCCGGCCAGCAGTTGTTTGGCCACGGGCGTGCCGGCGCCAAACAATGCCGCCGCACCCAGAGCAGCCGCCACGCCGGGCTGGCGCCAGGTGGCGATGGTGCGGTTGCGGGGCAAGGGGTCGGGGTGGGTCACGGGTTCAGGCATGTAGCTTCAAGGCGGGTCATGTGGGGCGGGGCAACGTGCGGGTCATTCGGCGGGCCATGTGGGGGCATGCGGTTCAGGGCAGAAGGCGTACATCGGCCACCAGCCGGGACGCCAGTGCGTGCCGCTGGGCCCTGCCTGCCGTCGTGGCCTCAAGCGCCATGTAGGTGGCCCATGCCCAGCTCGAAACGGCCAGCTCGACGTAGCGTACATCGCCGGCAAGGCCTTCGACGGTGGTCTGCGCCGTGCCCCCCTCCCAGGCAATGCCTAGCTGGTGGCGGCCCGGTGGCAAGCGCAAACGGACCCACGACTGGGGCACCGTCATGGCCCGCAACTGGCCGTCTACCGACACCGGCACCGCACGCGGCGCATCGGCCTAAGAACGTCGGACAAGCACCACCG
>CAZUKT010000681.1:0-2373 GCA_964620975.1 uncultured Rubrivivax sp.
GTCGGCGTTTTCGTCGGCGTATTCGGCGTAGACCTCGTCCAGCCGCTTCTTGGCCGCCAGCACGCCGCCAATGCCTTGCTCCACGGCTTCACGAACGGTCTGGTCGGGGTTGAGCTGGGGCTCCTGCGGCAGGTAGCCGATGTTCAGGCCCGGCATGGGCACGGCCTCGCCTTCAATGTCCTTGTCGATGCCGGCCATGATCTTGAGCAGCGTGCTCTTGCCAGAGCCGTTGACACCCAGCACGCCGATCTTGGCGCCCGGGAAGAACGACAAGGAGATGTTCTTCAGGATCTGCCGCTTGGGCGGCACGATCTTGCCGACGCGGTTCATGGTGAATACGTACTGGGCCATGGCGGGGAAGCTTTCCGGTTGCTGGAGCAAAACCTGGGATTATCCCGGACGCGTCCGGCAACGGCATGCCGGACGATGCCAGCGCACAGTGCGGGCAGCAAAAAGCCGGCCCCGTGGCCGGCATTGCTGCGTGGCAGTTGGGCGCGGTCAGCGGCGGCGCACGGCCAGCCAGCCCAGGCCGGCCAGCATCAAAGCCCATGTGTGCGGTTCGGGCACGGGTACGGCGACGAAGCCGAAAAAGTCTTGTCCGATGGCGTAATTGCCAGTCAGCCAACCGGCGTCGTTGACGCCTTCCAGATAGGTTGACACGGCGCCCGGCATCGACAGCGTGTCGAACACCCCGTCGGCGCCGACGATGCCAGTGAACACGCCGTCGCCGTTGGCGTCGGTCGAAAGCACCCAGCCCACCATGAGGCCGCTGCTGTCGATGTCCCTGAACGCCGTGCGCAAATAACCGGGCAGCACGGTGTCGGTGCGCACGCCGGTGGCGATGTCGTAGGTGAATCCCGGCCGCGACGGGCCGCCAGCGGTGACGATGAAATCGCTGCCCACCAAGGTGCCGGCGGCATTGATGCCCTGGGCGATGGTGAGCCGGCTGTCGGGCGTGCTCAGGTCGGTGAAGCTGCCGCTGGTACGGTCAAACAGGAAGGCCCGGTTGCCGTTGACGGTGCTGTAAAAACCGGCCACGTAGCGGCCATCGGGCGACACGCCACGGGGCTGCGTGGCGTCGGCGCCGGGCACGTTGAGCGCGGTGTAACTGCTGCCGTCAAAGATGTAGCCGTTGTCGGGGCCGGCGAAGGACTCGCCCGTGTCGGGATCAATGACCAGGGTGTTGTAGAAGCTGCCAACGACGACGCCGTTGTCGCTCAGGCCCAGAGCGTTGAACCCGAGGGCGCCGGCCGGGCCGGCCAGCGTGGTGTAGGTGCCACCGCTGTAGATGTAGCCGCGTGGAGCGTTGCCAACGGCGGTGAGCGCAATTTGGCCCAGGTTGTTGACGTCAAACACCTGCGCCGAGCCGCCGTCAGGTGCGGCCAATGACGTGAACTGGTAACTGGTGGCATGGGCCAGTGTGGCCAGCAAGGCCAAGGCGGCGGCAGCGATACAGCGGGCGGCACGTAACGGTGGTGTTGTGGGCATTTTGTTCCTCCAGGATGTGGCCAGGATAGCAGCGGCCATTCATGGCCACGACCCCCAGGATCGATGGCGTTGTTGGCCATCTGGACTTGCGCGCGCAGGGGGGGCCGCTGCCGGGCCGAGGCTGGGCAGCGGCGCTGAGGCGTGCCAGGCGCCACAGCATGCAAACCGCTGCGGCCTCTACAATGCGGCCCAGCGCCGTGGCATCCAGTCATCGCGGCGCGGTCGATTCCGACACGCAGTTTCCCTCGCGCCTACCCGACTGGTGCATCCGCCCCGGGTGTCAGCAGGCAGCGAACCACGGCCCCCAGGGCCCACCTCCTCACATGTTATTCACTGACCTCGGCTTGGCCGAGCCGCTCCTGCGCGCTGTTCGCGAACAGGGCTACGACACGCCCACGCCCATTCAGGCGCAAGCCATTCCCCAAGTGCTCATGGGCGGCGACCTGCTCGCCGGAGCACAAACTGGCACCGGCAAGACCGCAGGCTTTGTACTGCCCATGCTGCAGCGCCTGATGGCCCAGCCGCAAAAGAAGGACGCACGCGGCCGCGTCGCCATCCGCGCCCTCATCCTGACACCCACCCGAGAACTTGCGGCGCAGGTGGAAGAAAGCGTGCGCACCTACGGCAAGTACGTGCCGCTGACCAGCATGGTCATGTTCGGTGGCGTGGGCATGTCGCCGCAGGTGGACCGCCTGCGCAAGGGCGTGGACATCCTGGTGGCCACGCCCGGCCGCCTGCTCGACCACCACCAGCAGCGCACGCTGGACCTGAGCCACGTGGAGATCTTCGTGCTCGACGAAGCCGACCGCATGCTGGACATGGGCTTCATCCACGACATCAAGAAGGTGCTGGCGGTGCTGCCCGAGAAGAAGCAGAGCCTGCTGT
>CAZUKT010000682.1:0-1715 GCA_964620975.1 uncultured Rubrivivax sp.
CCGTGGCCAACGCCCAGGTGCCCAAGCTGACGGTGGTGGTGGGCGGCTCCTTTGGCGCCGGCAACTACGGGATGTGCGGTCGCGCCTATGCGCCGCGCTTTCTCTGGATGTGGCCCAACGCCCGTATCAGTGTTATGGGGGGCGAACAGGCGGCCAACGTGCTGCTCACGGTCAAACAGGATCAACTGGCACGCTTGGGCCAGCCGCTCCTGACCGCGGAAGCGCAAGCCGCCTTTCGGCAACCCATATTGGACAAGTACGAACACGAGGGCAGCCCCTACTACGCCACCGCGCGCCTGTGGGATGACGGCATTCTCGACCCGGCTGAGACGCGTACCGTACTTGGATTGGCTTTATCGGCCTGCTTGAACACACCGCTGACACCGTGATGGCCGTGCGGGGTGGCAAGTCACTCACCGAACTGCTCGGCAAGATGCCACCCGACCTGCGGCCCGGCGTGCAAGCGCTGAGCTTTCATACCCTGCGCTGGCTGGGCAGCGCCACCGTGGCGCGTGAACGGCTGGTGCCCAAACCCCCGGCGCCCAATGTGGACGCCCTACTGGTCACCGCGCTGGCGCTGCTGTGGCCGGCCGAAGCGATGCAGGACGCCCCCAAGTACGCCGAGCACACGCTGGTGGACCAGGCCGTGACGGCCGCACAGCGCCGCATGCCGGCGGCGGCGGGTTTCATCAACGCCGTGCTGCGCCGCTTCTTGCGGGAGCGTGACGCCATCGTGCAAGCCGTGCGCGTGACGCCCCTGGGCGCCTACAACCACCCGATCTGGTGGGTGGACCGCATCAAGGCCGACTGGCCACACGCATGGCAGGGCCTGCTCACCACCGCCAACGAACGCCCGCCCATGACGCTGCGCATCAATGCCCGGCGCGGCACCGGTGCGGCGTATGTGCAGCGCCTGGCCGGGCACTTTCGTGGCGCCACGCTGCTGGCCGACGCCGGCCTGGGTGGCCAGGCCGTGGTGCTGGACCAGGCCTGCCCGGTGCAACAACTGCCCGGCTTTGCCGAGGGTGAGGTGTCGGTGCAAGACGCCGCCGCGCAGCGAGCTGCGCGCTTGCTGCTTTGTGACGCCCCCACCGCCGAAACCGCAACCGGCACCCCGGCAGCGGTGACGATCAAACCCGGTGCCCGTGTGCTGGACGCCTGCGCAGCACCCGGTGGCAAGACCGCCCATTTGCTGGAACTGGCCGATCTGGACGTGCTGGCCCTGGACGCCGACCCCGTGCGTCTGGCGCGTGTGCAGGACACCCTGAACCGCCTGCAATTGCGCGCCACGCTGAAAGCCGGCGACGCGCGCGACCCCCGTGGCTGGTGGGACGGCAAACCCTTTGACGCCATCTTGCTGGACGCGCCCTGCACGGCCAGCGGCATCGTGCGCCGCCACCCCGACGTGCGCTGGCTGCGCCGTGCCGACGACGTGGCCGCGCTGGCCCGCATCCAGGCCGAGATGCTGCATGCGCTGTGGCCGCTGCTGGCCCCCGGCGGGCGGCTGCTGTACGCCACCTGCTCGGTCTTCAAGGCCGAAGGCCAGCATCAAATCGACGCATTTTTGCAACGCCTGCCCCCTGGCACGGCGGTGCTTCAACCCCAGTCGCCGGGCCACCTGCTCGCCAGCCGTGACAATGTGACGGCGGGGTTGCCGGGCCGCAGCCCCGTGCTGCAAGACGGCTTCTTTTACGCACTGATCCACAAAACCTAGC
>CAZUKT010000682.1:1725-2373 GCA_964620975.1 uncultured Rubrivivax sp.
GTCCGCCGCCTCACCATGCAGGGCCTGCTGGCCCTGTGGCTGCTGGCTTGGCTGGCGCTGGTCTGGCAAGCCCCCGCCCGCGCCCAGGGCGTGGAACTGCTCACCTTGCAGGCCCACCGTGCCGAAGGTGCCATCAGCATTGAATTTGCCGCCCGCCTGAACCTGCCACGCGCCGTGGAAGACGCCATGCAGCGCGGCGTGCCGGTGTACTTTGTGGCCGAAGCACAGCTGCTGCGCAACCGCTGGTACTGGCGCGACGAGCGCGTGGCCCGGGTGCAGCGCTCTTGGCGGGTGGTCTACCAGCCGCTGACGGGGGTGTGGCGCGTGGGCCTGGGCGGCCTCAACCAGAACCATGCCAGCCTGGCCGAAGCGCTGGCGTCGGCGTCGCGCAGCGCCGGCTGGAAGCTGGCCGAGCCGTCACAGATTGACGTGGACAAGAGCTACTACCTTGAATTCAGCTACCGGCTTGACAGCTCACAGCTGCCCGGCCCCATGCAGTTTGGCCTGGGCGGCCAGGGTGAGTGGGCGGTGGGCGTGAGCCGTGTCATCAAGGTCGAGGTCGGGCCGTGACACCGGCCCGTGGCGCCCCGCACGCGTGCCGCAACGGGCAGGCCCGCCGAGTGGGCAGAAGATTGGGCCAAAGAATGG
>CAZUKT010000683.1:0-2371 GCA_964620975.1 uncultured Rubrivivax sp.
GACCTTTGATGCCGTCAGCGCCGGCCGAGCGCGCAAGTGCGACGTGGTCATTGCAGACACCGCCGGCCGCCTGCCCACGCAGGTGCATCTGATGGACGAGTTGAAGAAGATCCACCGTGTCATCGGCAAGGCGCAGGCCGGCGCGCCGCATGAGGTACTGCTGGTGGTGGACGGCAACACCGGCCAGAACGCGCTGGCCCAGGTCAAGGCGTTTGACGCCGCGCTGGGGCTTACCGGCCTCATCGTCACCAAGCTCGACGGCACAGCCAAGGGCGGTGTGCTTGCCGCCATTGCACGCTGGGGTGCCGAGCGCGGCAGGGTGGTGCCGGTTTACTTCATTGGCATCGGCGAAAAGCTTGAAGACCTGCAGACCTTTGACGCCCGGGAGTTTGCGCAGGCACTGCTGAACTGACGTGGCCCAGCGGCACGCTCAACGGGCGGCGTCGGACGTTTCAAGTTCTTCAAAAAAGGCCGACGGCACGGGTTCGTGGGCGTCGTCCGTCTGCGTTTCCATGGCAGCGTGGTCACCTGCAGACAGCAGTTCGATCATGTCGGGCAGGGGTGTCAGGGGCATGGGCCGCGACGTGGTGGGCTTGATGCCAACCGCTGCTGGCCCCAGCAAAGCGGCAAACGCGCTGCGTGCTTCGGGCGCCGAAGGAAACTGCCCTTCGCGCCACACATAGACGGGGATGCGCGCCGCCCGCAAGACTTTGGCCATGCGCTCGTGGCGGCGGCGGCTGCGCTCGCTTTCTTGCGTCAGGCGCACGTCGATCACAGCCAGCACCCGCGAGCCGGCGTCACAAAGCAGCAAGTCGGCGCTGAGCGAGCCCACACGCTGCAGCCATTCGTTGTAGGAATTGCGTGCTGGCACGCGGATGAAACGCGCCAGGGGCACCTGCGCCATCACCAGAAAGCCCGGCATGGCGCGGCGCAGCAGGTCGTGCGCCTGGCGCTCGGCAATGGTCAGCACGCGCACGGACTCGGGCGGCCAGCCGGTGAGTGTGTCCACGGCGTCGCGCACCGGGCCACGCCGCCGTTGTTTGCGGCCACGCATGCGCACTGCCAACAGCGTCAACAACAGCAGCAGCGTTGCCGGCAGGGCAAAAGTGGCAATGGAGGGCAGGAATTCCATGGGGCAGGGGCTCGGGCAGTCTCACTTGCAGCATCGGCCCCGTCGCCTTGCAAATCAAGGCAAGGCGCACAAAAGACGTATCCGGGCGTATCCACCCGCGTCGCACGGGGCCGCTGCCGATGAATATGGCCGCCGGCGGCCCGTCGCTTGTTATCGCGGCATGCCCGGGAACCCGCCGCCCCCGCCCCCACCCATGCCGCCCATGCCACCCATGCGCTTCATCATCTTCATGAGGCCGCCGCCCTTCATCTTTTTCATCATGCCCTGCATCTGGTCAAACTGGTTCAGCAGCCGGTTGACCTCTTGCACGTGCACGCCAGCACCGGTGGCGATGCGGCGCTTGCGGCTGGCCTTGATGAGATCGGGCTTGCGGCGCTCCAGTGCCGTCATGGAATTGATGATGCCTTCCATGCGCCGCACGTCGCGCTCGGCCTTGTCCATGTCGGCGCCCTGGGCCTTGGCGGTGAGCTGGCTGGGCAGCTTGTCCATCAGGCTGGACAGGCCGCCCATCTTCTTCATCTGGCTGATCTGCGACAGGAAGTCATTCAGGTCAAAGGCGCTGCCGGACTTGACCTTGTCGGCCAACTTCTGCGCGGCGTGCATGTCCACGCCCTTTTGCACCTCTTCCACCAGGGCCACGATGTCGCCCATGCCCAGCACGCGGCCGGCATGTCGGTCGGCGTCAAAGACTTCAAGGCCGTCGATCTTTTCGGACACGCCGGCAAACTTGATGGGTGCGCCGGTGATCTGCCGCACCGACAACGCGGCACCACCCCGCGAGTCACCGTCGAGCTTGGTCAGGATCACGCCGGTGATGGGCAGCGCGTCCTTGAAGGCCTTGGCGGTGTTGACGGCGTCCTGGCCCTGCATGGCGTCCACCACAAAGAGCGTTTCCACCGGGTTGAGCACCGCATGCAGTTCGGTGATCTCGGCCATCAGCGCTTCGTCAATGCCCAGGCGGCCGGCGGTGTCGACCAGCAGCACGTCAAAGTAGTGGCGTTTGGCGTAATCGAGTGCGGACAGGGCGATGTCGCGTGGCTTCTGGTGGGGTTCGGACGCAAACCACTCGGCGCCGGCCTGCGCCGTCACCGTCTTCAGCTGCTCGATGGCCGCGGGTCGGTACACGTCGGCCGACACCGTGAGCACCTTTTTCTTGCGCTTGGTGATCAGATGCTTTGCCAGCTTGGCCACGGTGGTGGTCTTGCCCGCCCCCTGCAGGCCGGCCATCAGGATCACAGC
>CAZUKT010000684.1:0-2364 GCA_964620975.1 uncultured Rubrivivax sp.
TACATCGACGCCCTGCGCGCGCGCGTCGGGCAGGACAAGCCGGTCTACGTGCAATTGCTGGCCTATGTGGGCAACCTGCTCACCTTTGACCTGGGCTATTCGTTCCGCCAGAGCGCACCGGTGCTGGACCTGATCCTGGGCCGCCTGGGGCCGACCCTGCTTCTGATGGGCGCCACGTTGGTGGTGTCGCTGGGCCTGGGTGTGGGCATGGGCGTGTTGGCTGCGCTGTGGGTGCGCACCTGGAAGGACCACGTCATTTCGGTGGCCGCCGTGGTGTTCTACGCTATGCCGCTGTTCTGGGTGGGGCTGATGCTGGTGCTGTTCTTCAGCATCAAGCTCGAATGGTTCCCGACATCAGGCATGGAAGACGTGGTGGCCTTCCACGAAGGCTGGGCCAAGGTGAAGGACATCGCCCACCACCTGGTGCTGCCCACGCTGACGCTGTCGCTGTTCTATGTGGCGCTGTACGCGCGGCTGATGCGCGCCTCCATGCTGGAGCAGCGCGGCCTGGACTACGTGACCACGGCGCGCGCCAAGGGCCTGACGCATGCGCAGATCACCACGCGCCACGTCTTCCGCAACGCGCTGCTGCCGGTGGTGACCATGGCTGGCGTGCAGTTCGGCGCGCTGCTCGGCGGCTCGGTGGTGGTAGAGGCGGTGTTCGCCTGGCCGGGCCTGGGGCAGTTGGCCTTCCAGTCGCTGTTTGCGCGTGACTACAACCTGCTGCTGGGCATCTTCTTCATGTCGGCGGTGCTGGTGGTGCTGATCAACCTGTTGGTCGACGTCGTCTATGTGACGCTGGACCCGCGCATCCGCATGGGCTGAGGAGCACACACCATGAAGAGTTTTCGCAGCCGATTCCTCGGCAACCCGCGTGTTGTCATCGGGCTGGCCTGGCTGGCACTGGTGCTGTTGATGGCAGTGTTCGCCGGCTGGCTGGCGCCGCGCGACCCGTTTGCCATCGTCGGCGCGCCCTTCGCTGAACCGGCAGGCAAGTTCCTGTTCGGCACCGACAGCCTGGGCCGCGACGTGCTGGCCGGGCTGATCCACGGTTCACGCACCACGCTGCTCATCGCCGTGCTGGCCACGCTGGCCGCGGTGGCCTTCGGCACGGCCGTGGGCGCGCTGGCCGGCTACTACGGCGGCTGGGTTGATGACCTGCTGATGCGCATGACCGAGTTCTTCCAGACCATCCCGTCGTTCCTGTTTGCCATCGTGCTCATCGCGGTGCTGTCGCCTTCAGCCACCAACCTGGTCATCGCCATCGCGGTGGTGAGCTGGCCGCCGATTGCGCGTGTGGTGCGCGGCGAGGTGCTGTCGGTCAAGTCGCGTGAATTCGTGCAGGCCGCGGTGGTGGCCGGCCAGCGCGACCTGGCCATCCTGGCCACGCAGGTGCTGCCCAACACGCTGAGCCCGCTCATCGTCACCGGCTCGCTGCTGGTGGCCACGGCCATCCTGGTGGAAAGCGCGCTGTCCTTCCTGGGCCTGGGTGCGCCCAACCAGATGAGCTGGGGCTTCATGATCGGCGCCGGCCGCTCCTTCCTGCGCGACGCGTGGTGGCTGGTCACCGTGCCCGGCATCGTGATCCTGCTCACCGTGCTGTCCATCAACCTGGTGGGCGAGGGGCTCAACGATGCCCTGAACCCGCGCCTGGCCGACCTGTGAGCACCCGATGAACGACACCGTGGTTTCCAATGCGCCCGTGCCGGGTGCTGACGCGGTGCTGCGCATCGAGCAGCTCTCCGTGTCGCTGCCGCCCTGGTCGGACCGGCCGCATGCCGTCAACGGCGTTTCGCTGGAAGTGCGCCCGCGCGAGATCCTGTGCGTGGTGGGCGAATCCGGCTCGGGCAAGTCGGTGATGGGCAAGGCCATCATGGGCCTGCTGCCCAAGCCGCACCTGCGCGTGACCAGTGGACGCATCGTCTTCGAGGGCCGCGACCTGGTGCACCTGAGCGAAGACGACATGCGCGCCGTGCGCGGCGGGCGCATCGCCATGGTCTTCCAGGAGCCGATGACGGCGCTGAGCCCACTGATGAAGGTGGGCCGCCAGATCGACGAGGTGCTGGAGGTGCACACCGATCTGTCGCCGGCCGAGCGCCGCAAGCGCGTACTGGAGTTGCTGCACGACGTGCACCTGCCCGAGCCCGACCGGCTGATCGACAGCTACCCGCACCAACTGTCGGGTGGGCAGCGCCAGCGTGTGGTGATCGCCATGGCGCTGGCGCTGGAGCCGGCACTCATCATTGCCGACGAGCCCACGACCGCACTCGACGTGACGACGCAGGCGCAGATCCTGCACCTGATGAAGGAGCTGCAGCGCAAGCACGGCACGGCGGTGCTCTTCATCACGCACGACTTCGGCGT
>CAZUKT010000685.1:0-2352 GCA_964620975.1 uncultured Rubrivivax sp.
AGTTGCTCGAAGGCGCGAGCTTCGTCACGCGGCAGGCCCTGGCCGGTGAGTTGCAGTTCGCCCAGGCGCCTGTGTGCCAGCGCGGGCTCGCGCTGGACCCGCGCCTGCCAGTCGGCCACGATCTGCGGCCACTCGGGCTGCGCACCGGCCGCAGCGCGGCGGCGCTGGCGGTCTTGCTGGTTGGCGACCCGGGCGCTGTCGAGCGCGGCTTCAATGATGCGCATGGGCGTGCCGATCTCGGCCCAGGCGCCCTCACCCAGCGCCGAATCGGGCGCGGCCGGGGCCTGTGCTGATGCGGCCAGGCCGATCAGGCCCAGCAAAGCGGGCAGCAGTGGGAGCACCATAAAGCGCACAAGGGACTGGGTGATGCGCAAGAAAGTCTCCCGGTTGCGGCGCCGTGCGGGCAGCCATTGCGGGGTTACGCAGCCTGGCCGCGCGCGGCGGCTCAGCCAGCGGGCCGTTCAGCGGCTCAGCCGTGCCGCGCCAGCAGGCGCAGGATCTCGGCGCCGTAGGCTTCAAGCTTCTTGGCGCCCACGCCGCTGATGCCGGACAACGCGTCCAGCGTGTCGGGCACCTCGCGCGCCATCTGTGCCAGCGTGGCGTCGTGGAACACCACGTAGGCCGGCAGGTTGTGTTCGCTGGCCACTTCGGCACGCCAGGCCTTGAGCGCGATGAAACGCTCGGTGGCGGCGTCGTCCAGCGGCACCGGCGGTGGCTTGCCGGCCGTGCTGCGCGGGGTCTTGTCGCGGGTGGCGCGGCCGCGCGGTTTGGGGTCGGCCGGCACACGCAGCCGCACCGGCACTTCACCACGCAACACCTCGCGTGCGCTGTCGGCCAGGGCCAGGGTGTTGAAGTCGCCTTCGGTCACCACGTGGCCCAACGCCACCAGTTGCCGCAGCACCAGGCGCCACTGCGCTTCGCTCACATCGGCGCCGATGCCAAAGGTGGACAGCTTGTCATGGCCGTGCTGGGTGACCTTGTCGGTGAGCTTGCCGCGCAGCACATCAATCAAATGCACCGCGCCATAGCGTTGGCCGCCGGCCTGCCGGAAGCGGTAGATGCAGCTCAGCGCCTTGCGTGCGGCTTCGGTCGCGTCCCAGGTGGCAGGCGCCGCGATGCAGTTGTCGCAATTCCCGCAGGGGTCACTGGCCTGGCCGAAGTAGCTGAGCAGCCGCACACGCCGGCAGTCATGTGCTTCGCTCAGCGCCAGCAGCGCATCGAGCTTGCCACGCTGCAGGCGCTTGAAGTCTTCTTCAGCCTCGCTCTCGTCGATCATGCGCCGCTGGTTCACCACATCGGCCAGGCCGTAGGTCATCCAGGCGTCGGCGGGCAGGCCGTCGCGGCCGGCACGGCCGGTTTCCTGGTAATAACTTTCGATGTTCTTGGGCAGGTCCAGGTGCGCCACAAAACGCACGTCGGGTTTGTCGATGCCCATGCCAAAGGCAATGGTGGCCACCATCACCACGCTGTCTTCACGCAAGAAACGGTCTTGGTGGCGGCGGCGTTTGTCGGCGTCCAGCCCCGCGTGATAGGGCAACGCGGTCAGGCCCTCGGCCGCCAGCCAGGTGGCGGTTTCTTCCACTTTCTTGCGGCTCTGGCAGTACACGATGCCGGCGTCGCCATCGTGTTCATCACGCAAGAAGCGCAGCAGCTGTTTGCGCGGGTCGTCTTTTTCGACGATGGTGTAGCGGATGTTGGGCCGGTCGAAACTGGCCACAAAGAGGCGTGCGTCTTCAAGCTTCAGGCGCTGGATGATGTCGGCGCGGGTGTGGTCGTCGGCCGTGGCGGTAAGGGCCAGGCGCGGCACACCCGGGAACTGCTCGTGCAGCGCACTCAGGCCCAGGTATTCCTCGCGGAAGTCATGCCCCCACTGGCTGACGCAGTGCGCTTCGTCGATGGCAAAGAGGCTGAGCAGGCATCGCTCGTGCAGCGACTGCAGCATGCTCAGGAAACGCGGCGTGAGGATGCGTTCAGGTGCCGCGTAAAGCAGTGTCAGGCGGCCGGCCAGCAGCTCACGTTCCACGCTGCGGGTTTCTTCGGCGTCCAGCGTGCTGTTCAAGAAAGCGGCGTTGACACCCGCTTCATGCAGCGCACCCACCTGGTCGTGCATGAGCGCAATCAGCGGGCTCACCACCACGGCCACACCCAGCCCGGCGCGGTGGCGCGCAATGGCCGGCACCTGGTAACAAAGGCTCTTGCCACCGCCCGTGGGCATCAGCACCAGGGCGTCGCCGCCGGCCGCGGCGTGGGCCACGATCTCAGCCTGCGCGCCACGGAAGGCGGCATAGCCAAAAACGCCGTGCAGCACCTGCAGCAAGTCGGACGAGGAAGGGGTTTCGGCAAGCACAGCAG
>CAZUKT010000686.1:0-2352 GCA_964620975.1 uncultured Rubrivivax sp.
GATCTCGGGCCGTGTGATGCCTTTGTCGTGGCCAAACTTGCGCGCAATTTTCAGTGCGCCTTCATTTGCTTCCAGGCCGGAATTGCAGAAGAACGCGGCCGAAAGACCGGAGATTTCGCACAGCTTGGCTGCAAGTGCCTCCTGCAAAGGCACCTCGTAATAGTTGGAGCAGTGCATCAGCGTGGCCACCTGCGCTTGCAGTGCCGGCACCAGCTTGGGGTGGCCGTGGCCCAGGGTGTTGACCGCAATACCGCCCAGACCGTCGAGGTAGCGTCGGCCCTGGGTGTCCCACAACCAGCAGCCTTTGCCATGCGAAATGGCAATCGGCAGCCGGCCGTAGGTGTTCATCACATGCGGCATGGGCCTTGTGACGGCGGGCGCCGTTTGGGCAAATGGCGCCAGTGCGGCCTCGGGTGCATTCATCGCGGGTTCCTTCAAGGGGCCCAGACAAGGCAACGTTGCACAAAGCGGCACGTTGCGGAAGGGCGCGATTCTAAAGGCGGCCCCGATGCGGCCGATCTTGCTTTGAGACAACGTGGAACGGGCCCAAATCATGCATGCTGCAGCGCAGCACATCCAAGGCACAATGCGGGCTGCGCGCGGCTCGCCGATGAAGCCGCTCCCAGACCCGGTTGGCCGCACCGCCGAACCGTTGCCGATGACCCACACCAAGCCTCGTCAGTTCTACATCCAGGGTGTTACCCAAGAGGGCCGCACCTTCAGGCCGAGTGACTGGTCAGAACGTCTGGCCGGCGCCATGTCCAGTTTTCGCCCTAAAGGGACGGTCGGTGGCATCGGGGCCTACATCGGCTACTCACCCTACTGCGTGCCGCAGGTGGTGGATGGCGTGAAGTGCGTGCTGGTGAGCGAGGCGCTCAAGGGGATCGAGCCCATGGCCTGGGACTTTGTGATGAACTTTGCCCGCGACAACCAGTTGCCCGTGGCCGAGGTGTGCATGCTGCCGGGCACAGGCAGCGGCCGATGACCAAGGCAAAGGACACAGGGCAAGCTGCCCAGGTCCGAGTGGACATGAAAAAGCCCGCCGAAGCGGGCCTGTTTTTGCACCAGACTGAATCTGTCAGGCCGCCAGGGCCAGCGCCTTGACCTTGGCCGACAAACGGCTCTTCAGGCGCGCAGCCTTGTTCTTGTGGAAGATGCCCTTGTCGGCCACAGAGTCGATGACGCTCTGGGCTGACTTGAAGACCTCTGCGGCCTTGGCCTTGTCACCACCGGTCACGGCCTTTTGCACGTTCTTGACGACGGTGCGAAAGCGTGAGCGCAATGAGGTGTTGGCTGCGTTCAGAACCACGTCTTGACGGGCGCGTTTGCGGCCGGAGGCGAGGCGAACAGTTCTCTTCTTGGCTTTGGTCGAAGTTGCCATGCTGGTTTGAAGTGTGGAAACAGTAAGTGCAAAGAGCGTCGAGTATAGCACGCACCTTGCCAGCATCCCAAGGTGCGGGAGGTGGCTGCCTATAATCGCTGTCGCTCGGCGCAGACATCGCGCAGACATCACCGTGGGCGTTGACAGGCAGATTCCTGCGTGCAGGAAACCGGGTCAGCGATTCTGGTGCCACTGAAGCTGCCACGCGACACCTGCACTTCCCGCACGACCCAAAGCTCTCACAGTAGCCGCAGTTCCCACAGTTCGCAAAGTACCCACTGTACCCGGAGCACCCCGAGCAAACGCATGCCGAGCTCGCCACGCATCTGCCAGCGGCTCCGGCCCTTGACGACAAGCCCTCGCACGCAGTGAATCTTCTCAAGGCCGCCTCCACCGTTTCACTGTTGACCTTGATGTCGCGCATCACTGGGCTGGTGCGTGAGCAACTGATTGCTGCCACTTTTGGTGCCAGTGGTGCCACCGACGCCTTCAACGTCGCGTTTCGCATTCCCAATCTCTTTCGGCGGCTGTTTGCCGAGGGCGCGTTTTCGCAGGCCTTTGTGCCGCTGTTGGCGGCCTCACGGGCGCGTGACGGGGATGCCGCCACATGATCTTGTCAACGCAGTGGCCACCGTGCTGGCCTGGGTGCTGCTGGCCACCTGCGTGGCCGGCGTGGCCGCCGCACCGGTTCTGGTGTGGGCCATGGGCGCTGGCGTGGAGCGCTTTGACACGGCAGTGGTGATGACGCGCTGGATGTTCCCCTACATCGGGTTCATGTCGATGGTCGCGCTTGCGGCCGGCATTCTGAACACGTGGAAGCGTTTTGCCGTACCGGCGGCAACGCCGGTGCTGCTGAATCTTTGCGTGATTGGCGCCGCGTGGTGGGGTTCACCTCGCCTGGCAAGCCTGGGCATGGAACCCATCCTGGCGCTGGCCGGCGGGGTGATGCTGGGTGGTCTGCTGCAGCTGGC
>CAZUKT010000687.1:0-1987 GCA_964620975.1 uncultured Rubrivivax sp.
GTCGTCAACGGCAAGGATGGAATGCATGTAGGTCTCTCCGGGGAAGTCAGTGTGTGCAGGTGCGCGGGCGGCTCAGAAAAGCTCGACGGAGCCGGCGTCCATCTCGTCCTGGGTCACGGGGTTGGGGCGTTGCGGCATTTCGGCCACCAGGGTTTCGCCTTCGTCGTCGTCGTCGCCCATGGTGTCGCGGGCGATGCGGTCGGCGCAGTTGCGAAGGCGGCGCGTGGTGTGGTCCACCAGTTGCGACGCCAGGTCCTGGAACTGCATGGCCGTGATGGCGCCGGCCATGTGTTCCATGGCCATGTGCAGTTCATGTGCGTCCACTTCGGGGTGCGACGCCACGCGGTGCAGCAAGTGCTTGAGTTCCCCGGTGGCGCCATAAAAGTGCGTCAGCAAGGTGTCGCAGGCGTCGCTCAGCAGGCGCTGCAGGCGTTCCATGTCATTGCTGGCCACCATCAGGTGGTCCTGCAAGTCCGCCGCCGCCAACAAAGGCAGTCCGGGGCCTTGGGTTAGCGGGGATTGTTCCTGGGCGAGCATCCGGGCTCCCGGTGGGTTGATGGGGCTGGCATGGGGGTCCAAAACCAAGGGAATGGGGCAGGGACCACTCGCATTTACAGTGGCTTCCAGGGCATTTTCGGCAGCAGGTGCCCCGACATTGAGCGAAAGATCGCGGCAATCCGCCCGCATTTCGGGGCCGCAGGGGCTTGCGCTGCGTGGGCGCCTGCGGTTGGCGTGTGCCACCAAGGCGTGCCGACGGGTTGACAAACGTGCCTCGCGGGCGCGCTACACGCGCCACAAGAAGGCGCCACAAGAACGCGCCGCACAGCCAACAGGCCCCGGCGGCCGGCCGTGCTTTGCGATACTGCGGGCCATGCACGGCGCACCCCACCCGATACGGCTCTTGCACCTGGAAGACTCCGAGCCCGACCACGCGCTGGCCATGGCCTACCTGCGCCGCAGCGGCATGGAGGTGCAAGCCCGGCGCATTGAAACCCGGGGTGAATTTGCCGCCGCACTGGCCCAGCCCTGGGACGTGGTGCTGTCGGACTACCACCTGCCCGGGTTTTCGGGCGTGGAGGCGCTGCAACTGCTGCGCGAGCGCATGGCCGCAGGCGGCCAGCCGGTGCCCTTCATCCTGGTGTCGGGCCAGATTGGCGAAGACACCGCGGTCGAAGCCATGCGCAACGGCGCCGCCGACTACCTGCTCAAGGCCAACCTGGCGCGCCTGGCGCCGGCCGTGGAACACGCCATTGCCGCCAACGACGCACAGCGCGCCCGTCAGGTGGCCGACCAGGCACTGCAGGAGAGCCGCCGCCGTTTGTCGGAACTGGCCCAGCACCTGCAAACCAGCGTGGAAGCCGAACGCCACGCCATTGCACGCGAAATCCACGACGACGTGGGCGGCTCGCTCACCGCGCTGAAATTTGAACTGGACTGGATCCGCCGCCACACCACCGAGCCCGCCGTGCAGCAGCGGGCGGTGTCGGCGCTGGAGACCATCACCGGCGCCATCGAGGCCAGCCAGCGCATCATGCAGAACCTGCGCCCGGCCATCCTGGAGCAGGGCCTGGTGGCCGCGCTGCAGTGGATGACCACCCGCTTCGAGAAGCGCACCGGCGTTGAATGCGAGTTCCGCACCAACGGTCTGAGCCAGGAAAGGCGAGCCCTGCCACTGGGTGTGCCCCTGGTGGCCTACCGCAGCGCGCAAGAAGCCCTGACCAACGTCACCAAACACGCCGGCGCCACGCGGGTGGTGGTGGACTTGTCCATCACCGGCGGTGTGTTGTCGCTTGAAATCAGCGACAACGGCCGCGGCCTGGCCAGCACCGACCTGGCCAAGGCGCGCAGTTTTGGCATCCGCGGCCTGCACGAGCGTGCGTCCACCGTGGGCGGCTGGGTGGACCTGAGCAGCGGTGCCACGGGCACGTCACTGATTCTTTCGGTGCCGCTGGAAGACGCCGCCGCAGCCGCCAGTGCTTTTGGTGCT
>CAZUKT010000687.1:1997-2330 GCA_964620975.1 uncultured Rubrivivax sp.
GACGACATGCAGGGCCATGCGGCGCGCGGGCGCAGCGAGAATGCGGGCTCTGCCTGCCCGCTGGACGACGAGTCTGCGGCCTGGCCCACCCGATGAGCGGCCACCGAATGATCGATGTCATCCTTTGCGACGACCATGCGCTGATCCGCCGCGGCATCCGCGACACGCTGACCGACGCCGCCGACATCCGCGTGGTGGGCGAAGCCGGTGACTATGGCGAACTGCGTGCCCTGATGCGCACCCTGAGCGCCGCACCAGGCAAGGCCGTGCCCTGCGACGTGCTGGTGCTGGACATCAACCTGCCCGGCCGAAGCGGGCTGGACGCGCTGCACG
>CAZUKT010000688.1:0-2328 GCA_964620975.1 uncultured Rubrivivax sp.
GGCCGGCTTCGCACGCCGCGATGGTCTCGTCCACCCGCGGGTCACCCATGTCCATGGGTTGGCGCATCAGCGCGTGCAGCACCTCGTCGGGCAGCGGCGTGGGGCCGGGCGAATGCAGCAGGCGGCGGCCAGGGATGCGGGGCGTGTTCAGGCTCATGCGCCGATGGTAAGGCGCAGGTTTGCGGCGGGCCGGCGGGAGCAAGCCGATCCTGGCTGGGACATCGGGCCAACGGCCAACGGCCAGTGGCCAGTGGCCCTGGACTGCACACGGCGCTGCCAAGGGTTGCAGCGGCCCTGTTCCAGGGCGCTGCCACCTTCGCCCTGCCCAGCGGCATGCTGAGGATGTCAGGGTCTTCTCGACCACCGGCCGGTTTGTGGCGGCTCTGCGTTCGCGCACCCGAACCGCACCACAGCGCCCCACGCACCGCTGCCGATGGCTGGGCTCGACCCGTGGTGCCGCGGGTGGGGTCGCCAGCGGTGACATCCGCTGAAACGCGATGAAACCATCCGACTTGCAGCCGACATGCGCCGGTTACTGGGCGCCTTCAAGCTGAGGGCACTCCATCACAGACCCAAGCCGCCTTTCGCGGACAACGCAAGCAGGCAGCCAGGTGGCCCGGAAATGGAGCCGAGGTAAGTCACTTCACTTCAAAAGGAAAGATCATGAAATCCAATATCGGCTTCTCGATTCTGGCCGTTGCCGCACTGAGCCTGGGCACGATGGCTTACGCCGCCGGTCCGGCGGCCGGCCGCGGCGCAAGCAACGGCACCAGTGCGCAGACCCGCATCCACACGCCGGGCACGGGCCTGGTGACTGGCACACCCACCCAAACGCGCATCGGCGCCGGAGTCACAGGCACCGCGCCGCGCACGGGCCCGGCCGCCGGCGGCCAGGTGCCGGGCGGTGCGGGGCGCGGCGTGCACACGCCGGGTACTGGCCTCACCACGGTCACCCCAGCGCCCTGATTCGCGCCCGCCGCGCCGGGTGCTGCCCTTGCGGTGCGAGGCCCGCAGGCAACGCCTGAACGCGCCACTCCCAGCGCGCCGTTGACCGACCCACGGGGCAACGGCAACCTCGGCGCGAGGGAGTCCGCTGCCAAACGCCACCGAACTGGTCTGTGCTGCGCAGCCAGGGATCGGAATGCGCCTGAAGTTCGCCATCGTTCTTGCCATCTGCCTGGGCTTGCTGGGCTGTGGCCATGTGCCGCTTCCAGCAGGCGTGCAAAGGGAGGTTCGCGCCATCGAACAGGTGGTCGAGACCTTCCGCCTGGCGATCCTGAACAAGGACAAGCCTGCCTACATGCGCCTGTTCTTCTCAGACCAGCCGCAAGCCATCGGCTGGCAGGCCGTGGTCGACGACGCCAAGCTGGCGCAAATTCAACGCGAGCGTCCGCAGGCCAACAAGGCCCGGCCCATCCCGGCGAACAACTTCATCGCACTCATCGACAGCGTGCTGGCCAGCCCAACACTCGAAGAGGAGCAGATCGCCAACCTGCAGGTGGACACCGACGGCGAAATCGCCTCCGCGTCCTTCGACTATGCCTATCTCTCCGACGGCAAGCTCAGCAACTGGGGCAAGGAGCAGTGGCAGCTGGTGCGGACGGAGCAGGGCTGGAAGATCTTTTCGGTGGTCTACACGATCAGGGATCCGAGGATAGGTTTTTCAAACGCCCTTTTTCCCTCTGGACGGCACCCTGAGCACGGCAGAACAGGGGCAGAACACCGCGCCCGAAGCGCCTTGAACCTGTCTTTGGATGCGGGCTGCGATCTGTGGGGCGTACGTCGCTCAGCCGGTCCAGCCGAAAATCGTCCTTCTTGGGCGCCTGCTGCGGGCTATCCCTGGTCACCAGCCCGCTGCCATCGGTCCCGTGAACGCTCGGACGCAGCCGACCCCACCCGCCCGTGTCGCCGGGTCGCTTGAACTGTCGCAGTTGGGCAGCGTCAGGCCGCTTGAAGCGCCTGGCCACGGGCTGCCGCGCGAGGGGGTGCCCGCGCCTGCAGCCCCAAGTGCGTGAGGATCTTCTCAATCACTGGCTGCCAGGGCTCAGAGGCCCTGGCGTTCGCCAGGCGCAGACGGTCCACAGGACCGTCTGCGTCCGGGCTCACTTCACAGGATCGCCGCAATGATCTTCAGCTCGCCACCGCAGTTCGGGCAGTGCTCCAGGTCGAGATCGAACACCCGCTTGAGCAACTTGGCCCAGCTCAGGCGCACCGGTCGGTGGTGCGCACAGTTCGCGTCACACTCGGCGGATTTTGCTGCCCGCTCGGGCGCCTCAGGCACTTGCGGCACCACCAGCGCGCGCAGCTTGGCGTTGGGTGCCAGCACGC
>CAZUKT010000689.1:0-2323 GCA_964620975.1 uncultured Rubrivivax sp.
GCTGTTAAATAGAATTGTCCCCTAAGGAGAATTCTATAAATGGCAAAGAAAGAAATAAAGAAAGTTGCAACACCTGAAGCACCAGCTACAGTAGATGCGACGCCACAACAACAACCAGCATGGTGGTGGCGGCGTAGAAGAGCGCGGCGTAGACGATGGCCAGCATGGTGGTGCCCGTTATGGTTGTGCGCGCCGTAAGGGCGTCGAGATTCCGTCGCGAGCAAGTCGAGCTTGCGTCGAGAAGCGCAGCCGTACGTCCGTACGGCGAGCATCGCAGGCGCTAGATCGGCTTGCGCAGCAGGAAGATCGATGCCCTTACACGCAGCCGGTGGGCTTGGGGAGGCCGGCGATCTTGCAAGCCTGCTTGGCCGGGCCGTACGGAAACAGTTCGTACAGGTACTTGCTGTTGCCCTTTTCCGGGCCAAGTTGCTTGCCAATGGCCTTGGTCAGCACCCGCACGGCCGGGGCGATCTGGTATTCGTTGTAGTAGTCGCGCAGGAAGTTGACCACCTCCCAGTGGCTGGGTGTCATCTCGACGTTTTCGCCCTGCGCCAGCACCTTGCCGATGTCTTCTGTCCACTCAGACAGGTTCAGCAGGTAGCCCTCTTCGTCGGTTTCGTAGGTGGTGCCGTTGACTTCAATGCCCATGTCATGTCTCCTTGGGGATAAATTGCGTGCGCGGCTTTACAGCCAGGTCTGGTTGTTGGGGTGTGCGGGCACCAGGTCCACAAAACCGGCGTAGTCCGCCGGCGTCACGCCGGCCACCAGCCTGCCGGCCATGCCACGGGCTTCCACGTCGGGTTGCAGCACGTAGACCTTGAGCTGCACCATGGCGTCGGCCATGCTGCAAGACGCCGCGCCTGCTTGGGTGGCGGCATACACCGCGTCTTCAATGAGCAGCAGCGCACTGCCGGCCTGGGCCAGCCGCAAGCAACTTTGCAGCGCGCTGGTCTGCATGTGGGACTTGTTGACGATGTGCAGCATGGTGTTCTCGCTGGGCTTGTTCTAGAAAGACAAGACCACGTCTTGCTCGGCCATCAAGGCGGCCATTTCGGTGCTGGACAGCACTTCCACCGGCACCAGCAGGTCGGCCTCGGTCAGGCCGCGCTCGTCCATCGACTCGCGTTCGACAAAGAGCTTTTCCACGTCGTAGCCGTCCAACGCGCGGTAGGTGGGCGCGTGGTTCTTGATGCCTATGCCCTTGGGGTTTTGGCCCTTCACCAGTTCATAGACACCGTCGTCGATGAACACCAGGCTCACGTCCTGGTCAAAGGTGGCGGTGATCAGCACCACTTCCAGGCTTTCCAGCGCGTAGATGGTGCCGAAGGGGGCCTTGCGGTTGACGAACATGAACTTCTTGACGGTGGCCATGGCATCAATCCCCGAAAGTGACCATGCGGTCGGCCTTGATGCCGCTGTCCACCAACTGGCCCAGGCCCGAGATGCGAAAACCCGGCGCCAGCACTTCGTCCTTGATGCCCCGGCGCAGCGCTGCGGCCACGCACACCACCAGGTCCACGCCGTGTTTTTCTTTCAGCGCCGACCAGCGGTTCACGATATGCCTGTCATCCTGCGGCGGCTCGGTCAGCCGTGTCGCGTTATAGACACCGTCGTGATAGAAAAACACACGCTGCACCTCGTGCCCCTTGGCAATGGCGGCAGCGGCAAAGTTGTATGCCGTGTCGCTGGCCTGGTGGGTGTAGGGGCCTTCGCTGACGAGCAAGCCGAATTTCATGTCACGTTCTCGGGCAAGACGGAAATCAGAACCGGATATGGGTCGACGCGTTGAGGTTGGCGCGTGAGCCGCGCCAGTCGTCAATGAGGTACTTGGTGAAGGGCAGGTCGCACTTCTCAAAGAAACGCGGCCAGCCGATGCGTTCAACCCAGTCCGACACACGCTCCCAAGAACGTGCGTCTTCCTTGTAGGTGTACAGGATCTTCTTCACCATGGCCGACACCTCGGGCCAGCGCGGTGGGTTGTTGGGGATGCCCGACGCCACCATCTTCATGAAGGTGGGTTTGCCGCGGGCGTTGGAGTTCTTGCCGCCGACCCAGATCGCCAGCTTGCTGTGCTCGGGGTCGTTGATCTGCATCGGCGGGCACGGCGGGAAGCAGGCACCGCAGCACATGCACTTATGTTCGTCGAGCTTGAGTGACGGCTTGCCGTGGACCAGCGCCGGGCGAATGGCCGCCACCGGGCAACGCGCCACCACGGCGGGGCGCTCGCAGACATTGGCCACCAGGTCGTGGTTGATCTTGGGCGGCTTGGTGTGCTGCACGATGATGGCAATGTCGGCCTGGCAGCCGCAGTTGATCTCGCAGC
>CAZUKT010000690.1:0-2315 GCA_964620975.1 uncultured Rubrivivax sp.
GCCGGCCGACAACTCGCCCAGCCAGCGAGCCCCGAACCCGCTCAGGCCCACGGCGACCAGCGCCTGATCGACACCGCTGCGGTCTTCTGGCCGCAGGCCGGCGAAGCTGCCGATGCGCGACCACAAGCCCATGGCCACCATCTCGTGCACGCGCACCGGAAAGCTGCGGTCCAGCGCCGAGGCCTGCGGCAGGTAGGCCACGCGTTGTGACAGGTCGCGCTCGATGCGGCCTTTGAAGTCGCGGATCGTGCCGCCCAGCGCGCCCAGCAGCGTGCTCTTGCCCGCACCATTGGGGCCGACCACGGCCGTCAACATGCCTGCAGCGAACGCGCCGCTGAGGTGATGTACAGCCGGATGCCCGCGGTAGGACACCGTGAGGTCGCGCAAGGTAACGGCCGGGGCCCTGGCAGCGTTCATGTCAGCGCCCAGGCCACCGCCAGCCACAAAACGCCCACGACGGCGCTGGCCAGCAGCAGGCGCACACCGGCGCTGGCGCTCAGCACGGCCGCCCCCGCAGCTTCAGCTGCGATGCCGGTGCGTGTGCGTGCTGGCGTGGTTGTGGGTGCCTGAATCGGACGCCTTGCGTTTGACTGATTTGTCCGCAGGCGCCACGCAGTCCTTGCAACGTCCGTACAGGGTCAGGTCGTGGTCGTCCACCGTGAAGCCTTGTGGTGCCAGGCGTCCCAGGTCGCCCGGGCAGGCGTGCACATCGAACACGCGCTGGCACTGCCGGCACTGGAAGTGGTGATGGTGCTGATGCCCCACCAACTCGAAGCGCGGGTTCTCGCCGGGCAGGTTCACCGGCTGCAACTCGCCTTCCTGCACCAATGCCTTGAGGTTGCGGTAGACCGTCGCGATGCCCGGCCCTGGCACGTCGTGCTGGGCCGCTTCCAGCACCTCTTGCGGCAGCAGCGGGCGGTCGGCCTGGGCGATGGCGTCGCGGATGGCGCTGCGCTGGCGAGTGTTGCGTTCCATGCATCGAGGTTACCGGATGCGGGAGTCGGCAGCGGACCGAACCGTGAAGTGTGGCAAGGCGTCGAACGCTGCCGGATCGAAGCGCTCGTCAAGAAAGAGCCGCGGGTAGTAGAACGCTCGCAACGCGGCATGAAAGTCCCGTACCCTGGCCTCGTACGCCAGCGACGCCCGTACATCGGTTCCCGCCAGCGCCTGCAGCGAACGCTCCAGCAGCACGGGCGGCGCGATGAAGGCCAGCCAGCCGGCCAGCCTGTCACGCGTCATGCGGCCTGCGGTGTAGGCCTCTGACAGCGCCTGCGCTTTCTGGTCACCCACCTGCTGGAAGGCGTAGTACCACTTCCACTCGAACGGACGTTCGACAGCGGCATGGGCCGCCCACTGCGGATGGCGTTCGACGAAGGCCGTCATCGTCGTGGCCTTGGGCAGGTCCCAGGCATCGTTCACCGCCTCGCGCTGGGTCATGATGATGTCCGCGCCCGATGGTATGCGCACCGCACGGTCGATGGCCATGCGGCCGGCGGCCGGGACCACGACACCCAGCAGGATCCACAGCGCGACCAGCGTGGCCAGGATCACTTCGCCCGTTTGCTGCCAGGCCGCCACAGCCGCGCAGACCGCGGTCCAGAACAGCACGTAGCCCAGCAGCAGCGCGCAGGCCGCCAGCAGTGTCGGCGCGGCGCTGCCGCTCAGGCCGGCGGCGACCACCAACGGGAGCGCGGCACACACGAACACACCGCTGGCGCGCAGCCCGGCACGCAGCTGCCACAGCCGTGCCGAGTGCCCTGCGGTGGCCACCAGCAGGTCATGACGTCCGGCCACGCGCTCGCTGGCCCGCAGGTCATGCAGCAGCACGATCAGCACCAGCGGCAACACGAAGGCCGCGAGGAAAGCGAAGTCGAACCGGCCGATCAGGGCCAGCAACGGATGACCGGCATCGCGCTCATGGATCTGACCTTCCAGTGCCAGCATCCTCACGCGGTGTTTCCAGGCCGAGTCATCGCGCCGACCCAGCGCCGCAAATGCGAAGTCCGACGGCGGGTCGAAGGTGAGGTGGAAGCTGTAGTACGCGGCCCCGCCCCAGTCCTTCTGCGTCTTCAAGACATTCAGGCGATCGGCGCGGTCGGCTACGACCAGGCGTTCGATCGTGGCCTTCTGCTGGCGGATCTCGGACAGCCCCGCCGACACGGCCAGCACCGAAAGGCACAACACGACAAGCCACCACGCCCACACTGACCGGTCGCGGGCCAGGAAGGCGGTCTCACGGCGGACCGCGGGCCACGTGCCTACGGAAGCCGACGGCGCACTCACTGAAGTACCTTCGTGCTGCGCACTTCGGTATT
>CAZUKT010000691.1:0-2309 GCA_964620975.1 uncultured Rubrivivax sp.
GTGGGCTACGGCAAGGAATCCATGGCGCCGCACAACCTGCCGTTGACCATGGTGGGTGCATCGCTGCTGTGGGTGGGCTGGTTTGGCTTCAACGCCGGTTCAGCGCTTGAAGCTGGCAACAGCGCCGCGCTGGCCTTCATGAACACCTTTGGCGCCACCGCCATGGCCGTGTTGGCCTGGTGCACGGGTGAAGCGCTCATCAAGGGCAAGGCCAGCATGCTGGGTGCCGCTTCGGGCGCCGTGGCGGGCCTGGTGGCCATCACGCCGGCTGCCGGCAACGTGGGCATCGTGGGTGGCCTGGTGATTGGCGCCGTGGCCGGTTTTGCCTGCCTGTGGGGCGTGAGTGGCCTGAAGAAGCTGCTGGGCGCTGACGACACGCTGGACGTGTTTGGCGTGCACGGCGTGGGCGGCATCGTGGGTGCGCTGCTGACGGGTGTCTTCAACACCCAGATGCTGGGTGGCCCGGGCCTGGTGACTGACTGGGTGACCGCCACGGTGGGCTCGGTGGGCGTGTTTGACCAGGTCTGGATCCAGGCCAAGGCCGTGCTGCTGACCGTGGTGTGGTCGGGCGTGGTTTCGGTGGTCGCCTACAAGATCGTGGACATGACCATCGGCCTGCGTGTGCCTGAAGACGAAGAGCGTGAAGGTCTGGACATCAGCTCGCACGGCGAAACGGCCTACAACAAGTAAAGCCTTGCCGCGTGACACAGGGCCGCCTTAGGGCGGCCCATTTCATTGGGTGTCACGTGCCGGGTGGCTTGAGATGCCGCCGGCCGGCACCATCTGCTCCAAGCCCCACAGGCCCCTAGAATTCTTTTCCGCCGCGCGCGAGAGGCTTTCCCCATGGTTCCCCACCTCACCACCGCCCTCACCGGCCCCATCAACGAGTTGGAAGCTCGCATCCTCGACTCGATGCCGGCCATCGAACGCTGGTTCCGGCTTGAATGGATGGAGCACACGCCGCCCTTTTATTCAGCGGTGGACTTGCGCAACGCGGGTTTCAAGCTCGCCCCGGTGGCCACGGATCTGTTCCCGGCGGGCTTCAACAACCTCACGCCCGAAATGCTGCCGCTGGCGGTGCAGGCGGCCATGGCGGCCATAGAGAAGATCTGCCCCGAAGCCAAGAACCTGCTGCTGGTGCCGGGCGCCGATATCCACAACACCTTCTACCTGATGAGCCTGCAGCGCCTGGTGCGCATCTTTACGCAGGCCGGCCTGAACGTGCGGCTGGGGTCGGCCGACACGGCCCTGAAGGCGCCTGCCGCGTTGGCGCTGCCCGACGGCACCGAACTCACCGTGGAGCCGCTGGTGCGCACGCGGGGGCGCCTGGGCCTGAAGGGCTTTGACCCCTGCACCATCTTGCTCAACAACGACCTGGCCGCCGGCACACCACGTGCACTGCAGCACCTGCACGAGCAATACCTGTTGCCGCCGCTGCACGCCAGCCGCGCCGTGCGCCGCAAGAGCCGGCACTTCCAGAGCTATGAAGAAGTGGCCAAGAAGTTTGCCAAGCTGCTGGGCATGGACCCCTGGCTCATCAACCCCATGCACGGCCAGTGCGGGCAGGTCAACCTGGCCGAAGCCACCGGGCTCGAATGCGTGCGTAGCAATGTGGACGGGCTGCTCACCAAAGTGCGCCGCAAGTACAAGGAATACGGCATCAACGAGCGGCCCTTTGTGGTGGTCAAGGCCGACGTGGGTGCACGTGGCATGGGCATCATGACCGTGCGTGACGTGAAGGAGCTTGACACGCTGCAAGACCGCGCGCTGGCCTGCAGTGGGCAGGGCGCCGTGTCCGGTGTGGCCGAGCTCATCATCCAGGAAGGCGTGCCCACCTACGAGCGCATCAACGAGGCCGTGGCCGAGCCCGTGGTCACCATGATCGACCGCTATGTGGTGGGTGGCTTCTACCGCGTGCATGCCGAGCGTGGCGCCGATGAAAACCTCAAGGCCGCCGGCTCCAGCTACGTGCCGCTGGCCTTTGCCGGCAGCAGCCAGTTGCCACGCCCTGGCGTCAAGCCAGGCGCCAGCGCGCCCAACCGTTTTTACATGTACGGTGTGATCGGCCGCCTGGCCATGTTGTCGGCGTCCTACGAGCTGGAAGCCACCGACCCCGACGCCGAAAACTTCGACTGATCCCCCTCAAAACAAGGGGCGTCGCGTGCAGCGGTGTGGTGCCAACGCCGCGCTGCGGCGGCCGCGTGTTTTAACGGGCAGAATCGCCACCGGCACCCCATGAGCGCAGACACCCGCCCCCACACTCCTGGCGCGCTTGCTGCCCTTACGCTGGCCGCCATTGGGGTGGTTTA
>CAZUKT010000692.1:0-1889 GCA_964620975.1 uncultured Rubrivivax sp.
CGCAACGACATCCGCACCAAGCTGGCCCGTGCCCGCGACGAGCAGGCTGAACTGCGGGACAAGATCAATCGCTTCCAGGCCCTCAAGGACCGTGGCTACATCGGCCCGGAACAGCGCCTGGACTGGGTCGAGGCCATCGCCCGCATCAAGGCGGCGCGACGCATCTACAAGCTGGAGTACGACTTCGCACCGCAGCGCCCGGTCGACGCGTCGATCCTTCCCGGTGGACCGACCGCGGGCGGGTTCGATGTTCTGGCCAGCCAGATGCGCATGCAGGTGCAATTCCTCCACGAAGGCGAGCTGCTTGCCCTGATCAACGACATTCGCAATTCCGTGCAAGCACTCATCCAGTTGCGCTCATGCAGTGTGGAACGCGCCCCTGCAGGCAGCGGCGACCGCAACAACCCGGCCCCGCTCAAAGGCGAATGCACGCTCGAATGGATCACGTTGAGGGAACGCAAATGAGCAGACTCCCGGTTCTCGCCGCGCTTTTGATTGCGCTGCTGGGAGCAGTTCCCGCCCAGGCCGCCGAACCCGCAGCGCTGGGGCGACTGTTTTTCACGCCGGAACGACGGCTGTCCCTCGAACGCCAGCGCACCCACAACGTGCAGCAGGCCCAGGCCCTGCAGGGAACCACCATGAGCCTTGATGGCGTGGTTTACCGGTCGAGCGGAAAATCGACGGCCTGGATCAACCAGCATCCACAGAACGAGACCGACGCCAAGCGCACCGGTGTCAAGGCAACCCTGTCGCCAAGGAACCCCGGCCGCGCCCTGATCGCCCCGGGCGAAGACACGCCGGCGGAGCTCAAGGTGGGCGAAGCGGTGAACCGGGCCACCGGTGAACGCAATACTCGCCTCGGTGGCGGCGCGGTCGAAACGCCCACCGGGCGTGGCAAACTGCGCTAGGACAGGTCCCGCCCAGCATGCGCATCATCGGCCGTCGTCAAGCACCACGCATCTGCTTCGCCGCCTCGGCCACGCTAATTGAAGCCGGTGCGTGCTTCAACGACCAAATCCACCGCCTGCCCAGCGGCGGCGACAGTTTCGTCCCCAAGGGCGGCTACCGCTTCGCGACCCACGCCGAAGCTAACCGGCATCAACTGGAATGTTTGGCTCTTGGCATGGCAAGTCTGGCGCGCGCGCACAACTGATGGATGAGCATAGCCGCCCCGCCAGCTACGACGACTTGACGGCGCTGGTTCAAGCCTTGAACCTGACTAGTGCCGAGTACCTGCTGATTGGCGGCTACGCCCTGTTTGCGCATGGCTACCATCACGCAACGACAGGCATCGATCTCGACGGCATCTCGGCACGCACCATTGACCTGCAACGTCTGTCATTCGCCAAACAGACGTTGCGTGACAGGGACGTAGCGGACCGTATCGTTCTGAACCGCGCACTTTCGGCCTTGCGCACAGAATCCGGCAAGACGTAAAGTGTGCCGATGAGCACAAAGCTGCATATCCCCCGACGCGGCGGGCGAACCCGTAACGGGGGCTTCGTCCTGATCGCCCTGCAGTTGGACGCGCTGGGTAAGTACCAACTCGAGGCTCGCGAAGGCCATACTGGTGGCAGCAACTCGATCGAGCAAGCACGTCAGGCACTGGTTGCTTATGCCATTACTTACCGCGACTCAAACCCAGATCAGGTCTTCGGCTACCTGCCCTGCCCCGATACCAGCGGCAGCGGCGAAGCTGCATCGAGTTGCGGCAGCGCCGACCAGGGGGCGATCGGCCTGCTGCCTTACAAAACGCTCGGCCTCGCCGATCTGCGCGATGCTCAGGGTGACTGCCTCTGGTACGCGGTGAGCGGAAGCTTCAAAAACTCACCGAAGTCATCAAGCCTGCTGATGAACTGGGATACACAGGGCCAGTTCAGGATCCTCGA
>CAZUKT010000692.1:1899-2304 GCA_964620975.1 uncultured Rubrivivax sp.
ACCCACGGTGGTGCTGCAGCAGTGATCTTTTCTCCCGGCGCAGCGCTCGCGGGCCAGAGTCGAAGCGCATCCGCCAATGGCCCCTGTCAGGTCGACCCGGCCGCGCAAACCGCTTATCTCGACGGCAGCTACACCTTTACCGCATCAGAAACGATAACGCTGACGCAGGGATCGACCAGTAGCGTCAATGGCGGCCAGACCAACAACGACCGACTGGCTTGGGTGACACCAAAGGAAGTATTCGATCGCATCGTACTACGCAAGGACTTCAACAATGCGCTGACCGCAACGCCTTCCGGACAGATCAACGCGCTGAGCGACATGATCAAGACTGCCCTCGAAAAGAAGATCCAGGACGATCTCGTCGCCGGCACCACGGGCAACAGCCAGCCGGCGAACACAGGG
>CAZUKT010000693.1:0-2300 GCA_964620975.1 uncultured Rubrivivax sp.
GCTGCAGCGCGGCCCAATCGGGTGCGTAGCGCTCTCAGCCAAGCGGTGAAGAGGGTCGTGGGCGAAAAGCACAATGTTCATGCGATGTTGCCTGCGGAGGAGAGCGGTCAACTGCGGTTTCTAGGGTTACTGCAACCCGAAGTAGTCGCGTATGCGCTGCAACAGCGCGGCCGGGTGTGCCGCGCGCTCGGCGTCGCTCTGGGCCTTGCGGAACTCGGCGCGCAGGGCGTCGTTTTGCTGTTGGCGCGTCGACAGGATGTGCGACATGCTTTCGGCAATGGCCTGGCGTTCGTGCAGGATGCCTTCTAAGCCGGCCTTGTCGAGCCGGTAGCACTCGACATCGCTGTGGGCTACCACCGTGGCCGAGCGCGGTGCGCCGGTCAGCAGGCCCATTTCGCCAAAGATGCTGCCAGGCGGCAGCTGGGTCAGCAGGCGGCGCTCGCCGCTTGGGGCTTCCCAGTACACGTCGGCCTGCCCGGTGTGAATGATGTACAGCCAATGCGCCACAGCGCCCTGGCGCGTCATCACGTCGCCGCGTGCAAACGGTGCGTGCACCAGGCGTTCGGCCACCTTGTGGCGTTCGCCTTCGTCCAGCGGTGCAAACAGGTCGATGGCGGCCAGCGCATCCAGCCGGCGTGTCAGTTCGCGCTGCCACGCCGCCTGGCGGCGGGCCTCGCTGTCTTGCACCACATGCACGGCCTGGTCGGGCAGGGCCATGCGCCAGCCGTGGCGCTGCACGGTGGCCAGCAGGTGGGTGCGCACGGCCGAGTCGGTGCTGTCGTCGTCACGCGGGTCGGTGAGCCAGTAGCGCAGGGCGTAGCGCACCGAGCCCGGCGCAAATTCCATTGCCACGCATGAAGGCGGCGGCTCCAGCGCCACGTTGGTGATTTCGGCCTGCGTCACGGCCCTCTCGGCCGCCGCGATGACCTGCGTCGGGTTCACGCTGTAGTCGATGTTGAACCACACCCAGCGGCGCCAGCCGGCCGTGCCCCGGTCTTTGCCACCGATGACAGAAAACTTGCCGCGCATCAGCTGCGCGTTGGGGATCACCACACGCTCGCCGTTGCGCGTGAGCACGGCGGTAAAGCGCCACTGGATCTCTACCACGCGGCCCGCCACGTCGTCGAGCTTGACCCAGTCGCCGATTTCCAGCGAGTCGTCCAGCTGCAGCGCCAGCCCGCCCAGGATGTTGCCCAGCGTGTCCTGCATCGCAAAAGCAAGCACGGCCGTGATCACCGCCGACGTGGCCACCAGACTCGATAACTCAAGGCCGGCATACGACAGCCGTACCAGGCCCCAAAGCAGGTAACCGCCGATGACGACGATGTCTTCAACGATGCGCGGCGTGGGCAGGCGCAGCGCCGGCAGCACGACACGGAACAGTGCCAGGCCAGCCAGGCGGATGAGCACCACGCCCAGCCCGAACACGGCGGCCTGGTGCAGGCCACTGGCAATGCCGCCCTGCAGGCGCACGGCAAACACGGCGGCCAGCAGGTCCAGCAACGTCCAGAAAGCCAGAAACAGCAGTGCGTGCTTGACGCTCACCCGGGCCGAGGCCCGCAGCCGCCACAGCAGCGCCGCCAGCGCCAGCGTGGCGGCGTAGACGTAAGGTGTTTCATCGCGCCACAGCGCGGCGAAGAGTTCGTTCATGGGCTGTGCAGCGGGATGTGCAGGCGGGTGGTGCTACTTTTTCTTGCCGGGTTTGCCGGATTTGTCAGACTTCGCGGGCTTGGCAGTCTTGCCGGGCTTGCTGTCCTTGCCGCCACCTTTCTTGCTGCCTTTGCGGGCCTTGCCGCCACCCTTGACGGGCATCTGTTCCAGCGCCTGTTCCACGGCTTCGCACACGGTCTTGAACACCTTGATGCGGGCGTAGTACTTGTTGTTGGCTTCCACCAGCGTCCAGGGTGTGGCCGCTGTCGAGGTGCGGTCCACCATGTCGCACACGGCGGTTTCGTAGGCGTCCCACTGGTCGCGGTTGCGCCAGTCGTCGGCCGTGATCTTGAAGCGCTTGAAGGCCACCTGCTCGCGCAGCTTGAAACGCTTGAACTGCTCGTCCTTGGTCACCGCCAGCCAGAACTTCAGCAGCACCACACCGTGCTGGCGCAGCGACTGTTCAAAGTCGTTGATCTCGCCATAGGCGCGCATCCAGTCGCCTTCGCTGCAAAAGCCCTCCACGCGCTCCACCAGCACACGGCCGTACCAGGAGCGGTCAAACAGCGTGAAGCGGCCGCGCCGTGGCAGGCGGCGCCAGAAACGCCACAGGTAGGGCTGGGCGCGCTCTTCCTCGGTCGGCGCGGCGA
>CAZUKT010000694.1:0-2283 GCA_964620975.1 uncultured Rubrivivax sp.
TAACCGGGCGCCGCCGTGGGGATGTGGCCTTCCAGCACGATCTCGGCGCTGGCCGGCACCTGCAGCATCTGCGAGCCCTCACCCACGCCAGAGTCCACCAGTTCAGTGCGGCTGCCGCGCAGCAGGCCAGCAAACTGGTATTCCGAAAGTGTGTCTGGTACGGGCGTGACCGCGCCCAGAATGGTGGCCGGGTCAGCCCCAAGTGCCACGGCAATGGGAAACGGCTGGCCGGGGTTGGCACGCGCAAAATCACGGAAGTCCAGCGCCCCGCCGCGGTGGGCCAGCCAGCGCATGATGACTTCGCGCCGGCCGATAACCTGTTGCCGGTAGATGCCCAGGTTCTGGCGGCTGCGTGGGCTGGGCACGCCTTGGGGGCCGCGCGTAATGACCAGGCCCCAGGTGATGAGCGGGCCGGCGTCGCCGGGCCAGCAGGTCTGCACGGGCAACTCACCCAGGTCCACGTCGCCGCCCTCCCGAACCAAGTCCTGGCACGGCGCGCTGCGGCGCACGGCGGGTTTCATGTCCCACAAGGCCTTGGCCATGTGCAAGAGCTTGCCCGCATCCTTCAACCCCTTGGGTGGCTCAGGTTCTTTCAGGCTGGCCAGCAAGCGGCCCACGTCGCGCAGGTCGGCCAAAGACTGGGCCCCCATGCCCAAAGCCACCCGTCGGGTGGTGCCAAAGAGGTTGATCAGGCAGGGAATTTTGTAACCCTGGGGGTTGGTGCACAAAACCGCCGGCCCGCCGGCACGCAGCAACTTGTCGCCGATTGCCGTCATTTCCAGCTTGGGTGACACGGGATCGGCAAGTTTTCGTAGCTCACCCAGACTTTCGAGTTGGGCAAGGAAGTCGCGAAGGTCAGCGTACTTCATGCGTAATTGGTATGAAAAACACGTTTTATATTCTTGACCGTGTATGAACCGATTCCTAGAATCCCGCCAAACCTGAAACTTCAGGGTTTACCCGTGTCAGCGCTGTTGGGATCGCGCGGCGCCCGGTAACACCGTCTCGCAGGGGGATCCGCAGCACGTTCGAGGCTTGCACCCCTGCATTTGATTATCACTGTGCCCCCAGCCGCGCTGTACGTGGCGGCACCGGGCGGCACGGCAATCAGGAGAGAGTCACGATGCGAGCCCTTGAACTTCTACGCCGCGCGCAGCACGACACTGCAACTTCGATGTCGGTGTTTGTCCGCGACGTGGGACGCGGTTTGCTTGAAGTCAGCCACAACACGCTGGCCCTGGTGGGTTTGGCTGCGGTCGCCTTGCTGGTGTTTGCCATGGGCCGCGCCGACATGCGCCACCAAGCCGAGGTGGTGGCCCTGCAGTGGCTGCAGGGCCGGCATGAGGTGCGCGAGTTGGCGTCGGGCAACTTGCTCAGCGCGCTGGCCGAACCCGAGGCCGAAGCCCGTGCCACAGCGGCCAGCCTCAAGGAACTGACACGCGAACAAGCGACCCTGGCGCAGTGGATTTCGCGCCGCTACAAGGTAGCGCCCGAACCCGTGGCAGCGCTGGTGCAAGAGGCATGGCTGATTGGCAAGCGCGCAGGCCTGGACCCCACGTTGATCCTGGCCATCATGGCCGTGGAATCCAGCTTCAACCCATTTGCACAAAGCCAGGTGGGCGCACAGGGCCTGATGCAGGTGATGACACGTGTGCATGACGACAAGTACGAGGCCTTTGGGGGCACGCGGGCTGCGTTTGACCCCATCAGCAACCTTCGCGTGGGTGTGCAGGTGCTCAAAGAGTGCATACAGCGCGCGGGCAGCCTGCAAGAGGGCCTGCGCTACTACGTCGGCGCCGCCTTGCTCGACACCGACGGCGGCTACGCGGGCCGCGTACTGGCCGAACAGGGCCACATGCGCAATGTGGCCGATGGCCGCCAGGTGTCGGTCAACGCAAGCAACACGCCGACCACCGGGTTGCGGGACAACGGTGATGCTGCGAACCGCCCTGCCGACGCACAGGCGCCGGCCAACGCCGCTTCGGGTGCCGAAGGCAGCCAGCAGGTGGCGATGCTGCGCTGAGCCGGGCCGCTGAGCCCAAGGCGCCCGGCTACACTCCCCAGCCTGCGCAACTGGCGATAGGGGCAGCCGCCCCAAGGTGGTAGACCACCAGGGAGCGCAGGCTGGCCGCACTTCTTAGCGCCCGGTGTCAGCCGTTCGCCTGGGCAGCCCTCGACCGCGCGCCGCGCCGCCCAGCCGGCCCGTGCGCCAGCTCTCGAAGGCCCTTCATCCGAAGAGGACTGCCATGTTTGACCGTTCCACGTCCACCATTGCCAACGTCG
>CAZUKT010000695.1:0-2282 GCA_964620975.1 uncultured Rubrivivax sp.
TGCCTGGCGCTGATCCCCGGCACCAGCCGCTCGGGCGCCACCATCATCGGCGGCATGGTGTTTGGCTTTTCACGCAAGTGCGCCACCGAATTCAGCTTCTACCTGGGCATCCCCACGCTGATGGCGGCCGGCGCCTATTCGGTGTGGAAAGAGCGCGACGCGCTGCATGCCGGTGACCTGCCCATGTTTGCCGTGGGCACCGTGGTGGCCTTTTTCAGCGCGCTGCTGTGCATACGCTGGCTCATCCGCTACGTGTCCACCCATGACTTCACGTGGTTTGCCTGGTACCGCATTGTGTTTGGTGCCGTGGTGCTGGCCACCGCCTGGGGTGGCTGGGTCACCTGGGCGGCTTGACGTCAAGCGCCTGCGGCCGCGTGAGCCGAAGCAAGTGCCGTTGCAAGTGCCGCAGCAAGTGCCGCAGCACGCGCCGCAGCAAGCGCCGCAGCCAGTGCGTCAGGTACGGCGCTTGAACACCAGATCCCACACGCCGTGGCCCAGCTGGAGGCCGCGGTTTTCAAACTTGGTCAGTGGCCGCCAATCGGGGCGGGGTGCAAAGCCGGCGGCGCCGTCGCCAACCGGCACCGTGTTCACCAGTTGCGGTTCAGCCGAAAGCACCTCCAGCATCTGCTGCGAATAGGGTTGCCAGTCGGTGGCGCAGTGCAAGTAGCCGCCGGGGGCCAGGTGCTGCACCAGCGTGGCCACGAATTCGGGCTGTATGAGACGCCGCTTGTGATGTTTGTTCTTGTGCCAGGGGTCGGGAAACCAGATGTGCACACCCGCCAGTGACGCGGGCGCCACCATGTGCGCCAGCACCTGCACGGCGTCGTGCTGCACGATGCGCACATTGTTCAGGCCTTGCTCGCCCAGCAGCTTGAGCAGCGCACCCACGCCGGGTGGGTGCACTTCGATGGCAATGAAGTTGGTGCCCGGCTGCGCCATCGCCACGGCCGCCGTGGGCCCGCCCATGCCAAAGCCGATTTCCAGCACCAGCGGCGCGCTGCGCCCAAAGCTTGCCGGCCAGTCTTGCAGCGCCGGCTGAAAGGGCAGCACAAAACGCGGCCCCAGTTCAGCCAGCGCACGGATCTGGCCTGAACCCATGCGACCGGGCCGCACCACAAAACTGCGCACCGGGCGGTGCAGCGGGTTCACGGCGGCTGCGGCCGGCGCGCCTTGTGGCGTTGTGCTTGCCAGGTCAGACGGCGCTTGCTGTGTTTGCGGCGCTGCGTCGGTGCTGGGGCTGGGCTGGGTGCTGGGCTGGGTGGTATCACTCATCGGGCCGGCATTGTGCCCGGCCCGACCACACGGCCAGTCATGTCAACGCAGGCGTGCGTATCAGGTGGTCAAAGGCAGACAGCGCCGCTTTGGCCCCGTCACCGGCGGCAATGATGATCTGCTTGTACGGCACCGTGGTGGCGTCGCCGGCCGCAAAAACACCCGGCACGCTGGTGGCGCCCTTGGCGTCAACGATGATCTCGCCGTGGCGAGACAGCGCCACCGTGCCCTGGAGCCATTCGGTGTTGGGCACCAGGCCGATCTGCACAAACACGCCGGCCAGGTCCACACGCTGCTCTTTGCCGCTGCTGCGGTCCTTGAACAGCAGGCCGTTGACCTTGGCACCGTCGCCGGCAATGGCCGTGGTCTGGGCGTTCACATGCACCGTGACGTTGGTCAGGCTGTGCAGCTTCTTCACCAGCACGGCGTCGGCCTTCAGCGCGTCGGCAAACTCCACCACGGTGACGTGGCGCACCAGGCCGGCCAGGTCGATGGCGGCTTCCACACCCGAATTGCCACCGCCAATCACGGCCACGTCCTTGCCCTTGAAGAGCGGGCCGTCGCAGTGCGGGCAGTAGGCCACGCCCTTGTTGGCGTATTCGGCTTCGCCCGGCACGTTGACCTTGCGCCAGCGTGCGCCGGTGGAAAGGATCACCGTGCGGCTGTGCAGCACGGCACCGTTCTCCAGCGTCACCGTGATGGGTGCGCCGGGCTCGGCGGCGGGCGTCACGGCGGCCACACGCTGGCCGTTCATCACGTCCACTTCATAGGCCTTGGCGTGCGCTTCCAGCGCAGCGGCAAACTTGGGGCCCTGCGTTTCCAGCACCGACACGTAGTTTTCAATGCCCAGCGTGTCCAGCGTCTGGCCACCAAAACGTTCGGCCACCACGCCGGTGCGTATGCCCTTGCGAGCGGCGTACACGGCGGCCGCCGCACCGGCCGGGCCGCCCCCCACGACCAGCACGTCAAAGCTGCCTTTGGCCGACAGGCGTTTGGCGTCCCGCGCCGCA
>CAZUKT010000696.1:0-1916 GCA_964620975.1 uncultured Rubrivivax sp.
CGTTACTGAGTTCTTTACTGAGTTAGCTTCTGCGTTCGTTACTGCGCGTGCGGCCTGAAGCCTCAGCAGGACAGCGTCGGTATGTCCTCGACGCCGTTCAGACTGTCGATGCGCTGCATGGCGTCGAACAACCGGCGCGCCAGCTCGGGCGGCACGAAGGCACCCTCGGCGCAATCGATGAACTTGGTCCACAGCTTGTCCGCAGCCAGCGGCACGTCGGCGTGGCCGCTGGCGCGACGCACCTTGTCGGTGACGTGTTCCTTGCCGTCCTTCATGACGATGCGCACGGAATCGGCCGGCGCGGCATTCGGATAATCGGGATCGAATTCCTCGGTGATGTCGATGCGCACCTTCTTCATCATGGCCTGCACTTCCGGCGACTGCACAAAGGTGTCGTTCAGTTCGGCCAGGCCCACCTTGCCGCGCAGCACCGCAGCGGCCACCACGAACTCCAGGCTGGACTTGGCTTCCAGCGCCGTGGTCGGCTGATGAAACGGCATCACCACCGCGTGCTTGTGGCCGATCAGCGGCACCAGTTCGCGAACGTTCTTCGCGTCTATGGGCGTCTTTTCCAGCAGACCGATGATGGCGTCGATGGTGCGCTGGGAGGCGCCCACGGTCGGGTACTTCTTGATGTTCAGGCCCATCTTCTCGATCAGCCAACCCTTCTTCACGCGGTCGAACGGCGTGGTGACGTCGACTTCGCCCTCGGGCGACAGTGCGTGCATGAGGCCGAGCGGGCTCTCCAGCACGTCGGCGCTGGCGTCAAGGCCCGCGGCTGCGTAACGCGCGGCGAGGATGCCGGACTGCGCGGCGCGGCCGGCATGCAGCGGCTTGGCCATGGATCCGAAGTTGGCCATCACGCCGCCGGCAAACGAGGCGGACATGGAGATGGCATTGCGACAGCCCTTCACGTCGAGGCGCATCAGCACCGCGGAGGCGACCGCCGCGGCCACCGGGCCGAACACGGCGGTCGGGTGCCAGCCCTTGGTATTGAGGTGACCCGGCTCGCGCGTCATCAGTTCGCCACATACTTCGTAACCGGCCACATAGGCGGCAGCCATCTGTTCACCGGTCGCACCGACGGCATCAGCCACGGCCAGTATCACCGGCGTGAGCACGGCGCTGGGGTGGTTGGAGTAGGCGTAGTCGTCCCAGTCCAGCGCGTGGGCGGCGATGGCGCTGACCAGCGCCGCCTGCGGCGCCGACGCCCGCTCCACGGACAGGCAGATGCGCGATTCCGGCATGCCCTGTTCCTGGCGCGCCAGGCGCCGCGTGATGTTGGTGACCGGTTCGTTGAGGCCGGCGAAGATCACCGCGGTGCAATCGGTGAAGCCCAGGCGCACCCACTTGCGCATGGTGTCGGTGAGCTTCGCTCCGTCCATGGAAGCGGTGAATTCCGCCATTTGCTGGGTCAGTGGCGCGGGTTTGGCGGATTGGCTCTGGCTCATGGTCCTCACTCCTTGTGCGGCGTGACGTGATCGGCCGCCGGCTGGTTAGGAATACTCTTGAACGGCTGCTATGCCGGCAGGCGGTTCTGCCCACTCTTGACGCGGATACAGGCCACCTGGCGGCTGCCCATCTGTTCCAGCGGTGGCTTGGCGCTGCGGCATTCGTCGGTGGCCAGCGGGCAGCGCCCGGCGAAGTAACAGCCGGACGGCAGGTTGACCGGACTCGGGATCTCGCCGGTGAGCAGGTGACGCTGCAACTGGTCCTGCGGATTGGTCGAGAGCTGCGCCGAGAACAGCGCCTGCGTGTACGGATGCGCCGGCGCAGTGAAGATCTCCTCGGCCGGGCCGCTTTCGACAATGCTGCCCAGATACAGCACCACGATGCGATCGGCGATCAGGCGCACGGTGCCCAGGTCATGGGTGATGAACAGGAACGCCGCGCCGGTCTCCTGGCGCAACTGGTGC
>CAZUKT010000696.1:1926-2280 GCA_964620975.1 uncultured Rubrivivax sp.
GACAGGTCGAGCGAGCTGGTCGGTTCGTCGAGTATCACCAGCCGCGGGCCGGTCACCAGCGCACGCGCCAGCGCCACGCGCTGCAACTGGCCGCCGGAGAGCTGCGCGGGATAGCGCCCGAGCAGGGTCTGGTCGAGGCGCACGCGCGCCGCCATGTCGCGCACTTTTTCCAGACGTTCGGCCGATTTCAATTCCGCATGCAGCGCCAGCGGTTCTTCGATGATGCGATCGACCGACATGCGCGGATTGAGCGTGGCCCACGGATCCTGGAACACCATCTGCATGTGCGGCCGCATGCGGCGCAGCTGGTGTATCGACAGACCAGTGATGTCGCGATCCTCGACCACGATGCGG
>CAZUKT010000697.1:0-2278 GCA_964620975.1 uncultured Rubrivivax sp.
GATGGAAGAAGGCCTGCGCTTCGCCATCCGTGAAGGTGGTCGCACCGTCGGCGCCGGCGTCGTGGCCAAGATCATCGAGTAAGGGGCGGACATGTCTACCAAGCAAAAGATCCGCATCCGCCTGAAGGCCTTCGACTACAAGTTGATTGACCAGAGCGCACTCGAAATTGTCGAAACTGCCAAGCGCACGGGCGCCATCGTCAAGGGCCCCGTGCCCTTGCCGACGCGCATGCAGCGTTTTGACATCCTTCGCTCGCCCCACGTCAACAAGACCAGCCGCGACCAGTTTGAGATCCGCACGCACCAGCGCCTGATGGACATCGTTGACCCCACCGACAAGACCGTGGACGCGCTGATGAAGCTCGACCTGCCGGCGGGTGTGGACGTCGAAATCAAGCTGCAATAACGAAATCGCTCGAGATTGGCAGTTGCGGGCTTGCCCGTAACTGCTACACTCACGGGCTTTCCCGGGTGGGGCTCAGGCCGCGCTCGGGATCAATACCTCGGACCAGCCCCAAGGCCGGCCGAGGGATCCACCCCGACCAATCGATGTCGGGATCGTGAACAAAGGCTCTGCGACATGCAGGGCTGGAGAAAATCCATGAGTCTGAGCGAACAGCTCGGCTTTCTGGGCCGCAAGGTGGGCATGATGCGCATCTTCACGGACGACGGCGACGCCATCCCCGTGACGGTGCTCGACGTGTCCAACAACCGCGTCACGCAAGTCAAGACGGCAGCCACCGACGGCTACAACGCGCTGCAAGTCGCGTTTGGCGCCCGCAAGGCGAGCCGTGTCACCAAGCCCGAAGCCGGGCACCTGGCCAAGGCCGGTGTCGAGGCCGGTACGGTCCTCAAAGAATTCCGTGTCACCGCAGACATCGTTGGCCAGTACAAGGCTGGTGCTGTGGTGCCAGTGAGCGTGTTTGCCGCCGGCCAAAAGGTTGACGTGCAGGGCACGTCGCTCGGCAAGGGTTTTGCAGGCACCATCAAGCGCCACAACTTCAAGTCGCAGCGTGCGTCGCACGGCAACAGCCGCAGCCACAACGTGCCGGGCTCGATTTCCATGGCGCAGGATCCTGGCCGTGTGTTCCCGGGCAAGAAGATGACCGGCCACATGGGTGACGAAACCGTCACCACGCAAAACCTCGACGTGATCCGCGTCGACGAAGCGCGCTCCCTGCTGCTGGTGCGTGGCGCCGTGCCTGGCTCCAAAAACGGCCACGTGGTCGTGCGCCCGGCCATCAAGGCCAAGCTGCAGAAGGGGGCTTGAACATGCAACTAGAGCTCCTCAACGAACAAGGCCAGGCCACCTCCAAGGTGGACGCGCCCGACACCGTGTTTGCGCGCGACTACAACGAAGCGCTGGTGCACCAGGTGGTGGTGGCCTTCCAGGCCAACGCTCGCCAGGGCACACGCGCCCAGAAGGACCGCGGTGAAGTCAAGCACTCCACCAAGAAGCCGTTCCGCCAAAAGGGAACCGGCCGCGCACGCGCCGGCATGACCTCTTCGCCCCTGTGGCGTGGCGGTGGTCGCATCTTTCCGAACCGGCCTGACGAGAACTTCTCGCACAAGGTCAACAAGAAGATGTACCGCGCCGGCATGGCCGCCATCCTGAGTCAGTTGGCCCGCGACGGCCGTTTGGCGGTGGTCGATTCCATCAGCGTCGACGCCCCCAAAACCAAACTGCTGGCTGCCAAGTTCAAAGCCATGGGCCTGGACTCGGTGCTGGTGATTGCCGACCAGATCGACGACAACCTGGCGCTGGCTTCGCGCAACTTGGCCAACGTTTTGGTGGTCGAGCCGCGTTACGCCGATCCGCTGTCACTCGTCTTCTACAAGAAGGTGCTGGTGACCAAGGGCGCGATCGAGCAGCTCAAGGAGATGTTTGCATGAGCCGCATCAACCCTGTCGCCCAGAAGTTTGACGAAGGTCGCCTGAGCCAAGTGCTGGTGGCGCCGATCATTTCTGAAAAGGCCACGCGAATCGGTGAGAAGCAGAACCAGGTTCTGTTCAAGGTGCTGCGCGATGCCACCAAGCCCGAAATCAAGGCCGCCGTTGAACTGCTGTTCAAGGTAGAAGTGGCTTCGGTGAGCACCTGCATCCAAAAGGGCAAGGTCAAGCGTTTTGGCCGCAGCATCGGTCGCCGCGATCACGTCAAGAAGGCGTTCGTGGCCCTGAAGCCGGGCCAGGAGCTCAACTTCTCCGGGGAGGCCGCTTAAATGGCAGTCGTCAAAGTCAAGCCCACTTCACCTGGCCGCCGTGCCGTGGTCAAGGTGGT
>CAZUKT010000698.1:0-2272 GCA_964620975.1 uncultured Rubrivivax sp.
CCTCAACCAGAACACCTTCTACCTTGAGTGCTTCATCGACGAGATCGCCCACGCTTCGCAGCAAGACACGCTGGCGCTGCGGCGCAAGCTGATGGCCCGCCACCCTAAGCACTTGGCAGTGCTCAACGCCGCTGCTGAGCGTGCTGGCTGGGGCCGTCCAGCGCCAGACATCAACGGCCGCAAGGTGTTTCGCGGCCTGGCGCAGGCGCAGGGCTTCGCAAGCTATGTCGCTGCCTGCGCAGAGGTCTCGGTCGGTGCCGACGGCGATCTCACGATCCACCGTATCGTCGCCGCAATCGACCCCGGTCATGCCGTCAACCCGCAGCAGATCGAAGCCCAGGTCGAGGGTTCGTTTGCCTTCGGTCTCTCGGCCGCACTTTTCGGCGAGTGCACCGTCGTGGACGGTCGAATAGAGCAGCTCAACTTTGATGCCCACCCCGTGATGCGCATGAATCAGATGCCCAAGGTGGAAACCGTGCTGATGCCCTCGGGGGGGTTCTGGGGCGGGGTCGGCGAGCCAACAATCGCCGTGGCAGCGCCCGCCGTGCTCAACGGCGTCTTTGCCGCCACCGGCCTGCGCATCCGCGAGTTGCCGTTGCGGCGTCATCGGCTACGGGGCCAGCCTGCTTCAAAGTAGCCAATGAAGAGCCAGACACCGGCAACCGGCGTGATGTGTGCAAAGGTCAACGCGGCTCTGGCCGGCCTGACCCTGCTGCTTTCGGTGCATGCCGCGCTCGCTGCCGAGCCACCACCACTGGCCGATTTCTTTCGCAACCCAGTGGTCACCCGGGTGGTCATGTCGCCCAACGTCCAGCATGTCGCTGCCGCGATGGCGGGTGGGCCGCAGGGGCGGCGTCGGCTGGTGGCGCTGAACCTGGACGACTGGTCGAAGTCCAAGGTGCTGGCCTCGTTCAGCGACGCCGACATCCAGTCCATCGATTGGGTCAACGACGAACGGCTGGTGTTCACTCTCACGGACGCGCAGTCGGCCTATGCGGCGCAACGCGGGCAAGGCCTGTATGCGGTTGATCGCGACGGCAACACTGCGCCACGGCTGCTGATTCAGCGCCACTGGACCGGCATCACCGCGCCGGCCAGCCGGCGCGTACTGGACGGCTCGCACAGCCTGTTGTCGGTGCTGCGCGACGGCTCCAACGATGTCGTCGTCGGGCAAACCGTGTTTGACAACCGCTGGCGACGGCACAACGTCAACCTGCTGCGACTCAATACGCTGAACGCCGGCACGCAACTGCTGACGCCCAAGGCGCCCGAGCGCAGCACCGGCTGGGCCCTGGATGCGCAGGGCCAGCCACGGGTTGCGGTGGCGAGATTTGACGGCAAGACACGTGTGCACTGGAAGGCCACCGCCGATGCGCCCTGGACGCTGTTGCGCGAGTTCGATGGCCCTGCCGCTGCCGAAGCGTTTACGCCGCTGGGTGTGGACCGGCGCGACCGGCTCTACGCTGCGGCGCACGACGGCAACGGTGCCGACACGACAGCGCTGCTGCGCCTGGACATGCGCGCCGCAGGCGCAGCCCCCCAAGCCCTGCTCAAGCTCGACGGCCACGACTTCGTCGGCGGCCTCCAGCGCGGCGCCAACGGCGATGTGCTTGGCGTGCGCTACCTTGCGCAGGAGCGTGGCACGCACTGGTTCGATCCCGATCTGAAGAAGATCCAGGCCCAGGTGGACGCCTTGCTGCCCGACACCAACAACCTGCTCGGTTGCGGCGACTGCGCTCAGCCGCGTGTGGTGCTCGTCACGGCGTCGTCAGACCGCCAGCCCAACCTGTACCTGCTGTTCGACGTGGCGGCCGGCACACTCAAACCGCTGGCTGCTTCGCGGCCGTGGATCAAGCCGCAGGCGATGGCGGAGCGCGAGTTCCGCCACTTCCCAGCGCGCGACGGCCTGAGCATCCCGGTGCATGTGACGCGCCCGCCGGGCCAGGCCGGCAAGACCGAGCCCGCGCCGATGGTGGTGCTGGTGCACGGTGGGCCGTGGGCACGTGCTGCGGGCTGGCAGTGGGAGGCGCAGTCACAATTCCTGGCCTCGCGCGGCTACGTGGTGGTGGAGCCCGAATTCCGCAGCAGCACGGGCTACGGAACGAAGCTGTTTCGTGCCGGCTGGAAACAGTGGGGCCTGTCGATGCAGGACGACGTGGCCGACGCGGCGCGCTGGGCCATCGCGCAGGGCTTGGCCGACCCCAAGCGCATGTGCGTGGCCGGTGCAAGCTACGGCGGCTATGCGGCCCTGATGGGCCTGGTCAACGACCCC
>CAZUKT010000699.1:0-2269 GCA_964620975.1 uncultured Rubrivivax sp.
CGGAGGCGACCGGCGCACGCCTGACGCGCCCCGAAACCGGCGCCACCACGGCGGCGGGGCGCACAACGGCCTGGGCCGCGCCCGCGCCGGCTGCGGCGCGGCGCCGCAAATGCATTTGCGTGCCCACGATCAGTGGCAGCCGCAGGCGTTCGGCCTCGGCGTGCGCACGCACCACACCAGACAGCGAACACTCGTCGGTAATGGCCAGCGCGGCGTAACGCAAGGCCTGCGCCCGCGCCACCAGTTCCTCGGGCTGCGAGGCCCCGTTCAGGAAGCTGAAATTGCTGCGACAGAGCAGTTCAGCGTAGGCAGGAAGGGGCGGGATGCGGCGCGGTAACACGGTGCTTCGGGCTCACGGGCGGGGCGGACGGTAGCGGGGTGGCCAGAGGCCGGGTAGCGGGGTTTGGGTTCGGAAGCGCAGGCCGCCGCGCCGCGCGCAGCGGCGGCCGGCCCTGTGTCACGGCCTGAACCAGGGCCAGGGCCAAGTCCTGACGCAGGCTGCGGGCTGGCGCCTGCGGTCCCCCCGGCCACCGGACGCCATGTCGGTGCAGCCATGTTGTCCAGCGGGCTGCGCACCGCACCGCCACCCAGGCGCAACACGTGGGTGTAGATCATGGTCGTGCTCACGTCGGAATGCCCCAGCAGCTCTTGCACGGTGCGGATGTCGTAACCCGACTGCAGCAAATGCGTGGCAAAGGAATGCCGCAGCGTGTGTGGCGACGCCAGCTTGTGGACACCGGCATCGGCCAACGCGCGCTTGAAGACACGCTGGAAATTGCCCTCCAGAAAGTGGTGCCGCCGCATGCCGCCACCACGTGGATCCCAGGCCACCTTGGCCTGGGGGAACACCCAATGCCAGACCCAGGACTCGGCCGCACGCGGGTACTTGCGTGCCAAGGCGTGCGGCACCTGCACACCGGGCAGGCCGGCCGCACGGTCTTCGGCCCACACGGCGTGCGAGGCCTGCAACTGCTGGCGCAAGGGCAATTCCAGCGCGGCAGGCAACATGACGACGCGGTCCTTGAAACCCTTGCCTTCGCGCACGACCACGGCGCGACGGTCAAAGTCAATGTCCTTCACACGCAAGCGCAGGCCTTCAAGCAAGCGCATGCCCGTGCCGTAAAGCAGCCGCCCCACCAGCCCGTGTGGCATGTCCAGTTGCTGCTGCTGTGCGTCGAGTTGCATCAGCAAGGCGGCCACCTCGTCCACCGACAACACCACGGGCAAGCGTCGTTCGGTGCGTGGCCGGCCTATCTCTTCCATCCAGGGCAGGTGCTGGCGCAGCACCTTCTGGTACAGGAAAAGCAGCGCGGACAGGGCCTGCTTGTGTGTGCCCGGCGCCACTTGGCGGTCGGTGGCCAGCCAGGTCAGAAAAGCCTCGACCTCGGCCTGGGCCAGGTCGGCTGGATGGCGCAGGTCATGGAAGTGGATGAAAGCGCGTACCCAGTACACATAAGCCTCTTCGGTGCGCAGGCTGTAGTGCAAGTAGCGGATCTGATCACGCAAGGCATCGAGCAGGCGCTGCCTGGGGCGCGGCGCAGCCACACTGGAGTCGTCGTCAAACATATAGCCTCCCGAACAAGAAACTGTGTTTATATACAGTATCAGGAAACCTGCTACCAACACAAGCGGCGCAGCACACAAAAAGTCACGGAGGACTGCATGGACCACTTTCGGCCCGAGTCGCGAACGACGGCGGCAATGACAGCAGCAAGGACCGCAACCGCCGCAATGACACCGGACCCATGGTGTGGGATGGCGGGCAACCCATGAAACCTGAGCGCACCAACTACCGCGTGATGAAGACACTGATGCCCACCGACCGCGGCGCCATAGCGTTGGCCCAGGTGTACGGCACAGCATTGATCTGCGTGCGCCACAGGACTGATGCCAAAGGCAAAGTGCGCCACACGACGGTTGAGTTGCTCATCCAAAGCCAACCCATCAAGCCGCGAACCGTGAAGAACGTATTTGTCCGGGTCGAACCGCACGAGCGCGCCATGCATGCAATGGTCAAAGCGGCTGGCGGGATCTGGGACTCAAGAAGGAGACTGTGGCGACTGCCCAGCAGAGTCGCCAGCATCCTAAATCTCAGGGATCGCGTCGTCCTGATGTAGGTGGATGTGGATCCATCCCTGACTACCTGTAGGTAGCTATGGCAACATGTAGGCATCAATGGCTACGTAACTGTGCTGTCGAAAACACGTTAGGGCGCACAAGGCCACGTTCCCAGTCCGCATGCTTTTCAACTTGACAACGGACTTGTCAG
>CAZUKT010000700.1:0-2250 GCA_964620975.1 uncultured Rubrivivax sp.
GCACACATTCGCGCAGGTCGAAAGGCTGCTCCTCGAGTTCCATCTTGCCGGCCTCGATCTTGGAAAAGTCGAGGATGTCGTTGATGATGCTCAGCAGGGACTCGGCCGAGTCGCGGATGGTTTGCGCGTGGTCGCGCTGGTCGTCGTTCAGGGGTGAATTGAGCAGCAGCCCGCTCATGCCGATGACACCGTTCATGGGCGTGCGGATCTCGTGGCTCACGGTGGCCAGAAAGGCGCTCTTGGCCTGGTTGGCGCCATCGGCCTGGTGGCGTGCTTCGGCTTCGGCGGCCAGCTTGTCTTGTAGCAACTGGGCCTGGGTGCGTGCCGCTTCGGCTTGCAGGTCTTGCTGCAACATGGCGGTGGCGCGGGCCACGGCACGCACCTCGTCGGGCCGGTAGGGGATGAGGCCGGGCTTGGCGGCCAGCAGCAGGAAGCCGGTGAGCTGGTCGCGGTGTGTGGTGGGCACGGCCAGCGCATCGATGCCGGCCAGGTCGGCCAGCGTATCGGGCAAGCGGTGCGCCAGCACGCTGCGCAAGTCGGCAGGGCGCAGCAGGTGCTGGTCGGGCGCGCCGGGCAGCGTGGCAGCCAGCTTCACACACTGGCCCGTGGCAGCTTCAATGCGATAGATCGCCACACCAGCGCCATCGGCAAAGCGGCCCAGGGCGTCCATGTAGTGGCCCAGCAGGGCGTCGTGCCCATTCAACGCTGCGGCCTGCGTGATGGCCTGCTCCAGCAAGGCTTGGCGCGATTTCCAGGGTCGGTAAAAAAAGTTCTGCACCGATTGTTCGGCCAGCGCACGGGCGCGTGGCAAACCCAAAGCCGCAAACGCCGCCGTTGCCGTGGTGAACCCCAGGCTGGCCGCCGGGTCAGCCAGGTTCAGCAGTGGCGCAATCAAGACATGCAGCAGCCCGACCGCCGCCAGCAGCAGGGCAATGACGATGCTCCACACCAGCGCCCGGTTGAGCGCGAAGCCAAAGCCGAACACGCGATGGCGCAGCACCGCGTAGCCCAGGCCCAGCATGGCGGCCACCGCCATGACGATGTTCACCAGCGCGGTGATCAGTTCGCGTTCGGCCGTGCGGCCCGGGATGTTGCCCGCAATCGTGAACACCAAGGCACTGCACGACATCACCGCCAGGCAGGCGCCGATCCAGGCTGCTCGGTACTTGGCCTCTCCGGTGGCGCGGCGCCACGCTGCCCACAGGAAACCAAGTGTTGCCACGCTGGCCATGGTGTTGAAGCTGCCCGAGATACGCTCAATCGTTGTCTTCCACTCTGCGGCATGGAGCGGTGTCAGGCGCAGGTGGAAGACGAGCTCGAAGGTGGCGGCCAACAGCCCCAGGGCCACCAGCACGGCAAATGCACGGCGCACCCAAGGCAATGAAAAACGGCTCTGCGCGTCCGGGTAGGCAATGGCGAAGTACAGGTAGGCCGCCGAGGTGGCGAAAAACTGCACACTGGACGCAGAAAGGAACATCAGCCCCTGCACCGCCCCGGCCGGCAGGTAGGCGCCGACATCGGCAACGCTGTAAATCGCCAGCGCCAGCGCCAGCGCGCGCATGGCCTTGCTGTCGGCGCGGCGCCAGCTCAGCACGGCCGCGATGCCGAGCGCCAGAAAACTCTCCACCAGCCCGCTCAGTTGCCGCACGACCTCGATAGCGCGCACCCGTTCGGGCTGTGGCACGGTGCGCACCGACAGCGGGCGCAGGGCCCCTTGCGATTCAATGGTGACGGGGATCAGTTCGGCCACGCCCTTCACGCGCCAAGCGTCGCCGACACGGTCGAAGGACATGCGGTCACCCGGCTTGACACCCTGGCGCGCCAGGTCGGATTCGGGCGCCACGCTCAGCACTTTCAGCATCCACAGCGGGCCGTCAAAGGGCCCACGGAAGCGGGCGCCCATGCCACCCGCCTCGGCCGGCAGGACCGACCGCTCCAGGTAAGTCATGGACCACAGCCTCAGGCCGGCGCAGCACAGGCACAGGGCCAGCAACGCGGCCCGCCACAGCCGGGCCCGAGCGGCGGGCGCGCTGTGGAAGGGGTCATTCATCGCACACGCCCCACGCCACCAACGCCGGCCAAGGCTGGCCGTTGGGCACCAGCGCCGCGGCGACGGCTGCTGCTGCGATGCAGGGCAGGTCAAGCTGTGCGATGGTGCTCTCCTGACTGAGATAAGGATGAAGGCGGTAGCCGAACTTGGTCCGCTGGCGTGAAGCCTACTTCCGTGCAGTCTGTCGCACCAGAGGTATT
>CAZUKT010000701.1:0-2249 GCA_964620975.1 uncultured Rubrivivax sp.
CGGCACCAACGGCCAGCACGCCTACTTTCAGATGCTGCACCAGGGCAGCGACGTGGTGCCGGTGGAGTTCATCGCCGTCAAGACCGCCACGCACCACCTGCCCGGCCAACACACCAAGCTGCTGGCCAACTGCCTGGCGCAAAGCCAGGCCTTGATGCTGGGCAAGACCGCCGCCGAAGCCGCCACGGAGAATGCCCCCACGGCGGCGGCCGACATCAGCCGTGAGGTGCTGGCGCAGCACCGCAGCTTTCCGGGCAACCGGCCCAGCACCACGCTCGTGCTGGACGCGCTGACCCCGCGTGCGCTGGGTGCGCTGATCGCGATGTACGAACACCGTGTCTTCACCAGCGGTGCGCTGTGGGGCATCAACAGTTTTGACCAGTGGGGCGTGGAACTGGGCAAGGCGCTTTGCAACCAACTGCTGCCCCGTCTGGGCAGCGGCAACACCACGGGCCTGGACGCATCCACCGCCGGGCTCTTGAAAAGGCTGACCTCGTGAAAATTGTCTTTGACTTCGGCGGCGTGCTCTTCAACTGGCACCCGGTCACCATGCTGCAGCGCGAGATCCCGCACGTGGCACACAACGCGGCCGAGGCCGTGCACTGGGTGGCGCAGATCTTCCAGGGTTACACGGGTGACTGGGGTGACTTTGACCGCGGCACCGTGGCCGTGCCCGAGCTGGTGCAGCGCATTGCCAAACGCACCGGCCTGGCCGCTGCCGACGTGCAGACCGTGATTGACGCCGTGCCGCGTGAACTGCAGCCCCTGCCCGACACCGTGGCCCTGCTGCGCAAGCTGCATGCGGCCGGCCGCGAGCTGTACTTCTTGAGCAACATGCCGGCTCCTTTTGCCGACCATCTGCAAGCCAGCAACGACTTCATGGCCTGCTTCAAAGACGGCATCTTCAGCGGCCGCGTGGGCCACAACAAGCCCGAGCCGGCCATCTTTGCGTTGGCGGCAGCGCGCTTTGGCGGCGCACCCAAAGACCTGCTCTTCATCGACGACCACCTGCCCAACATAGCCGCCGCGCACGCAGCGGGCTGGCAGGGCTTCCAGTTCACCAGCGCGGCACAGGCCGCCACGGTGCTGCACGAGCGCGGCTTGCTGGCCTGAGGGTGTGAGAGCAAATCGCGGTTCGGTGCGGCAAGGCAAGCAACAAGTCGCAAGAAGTCGTTGGCTTGGCAACGCTGCACCTTTCTCCACCCGGGCTGAGATTTGTCAATGCGGTGCCCGCGCAAAGTGCTAATTTGGCCTTGGTGTCTTGCGGTGACAGCCCGTTGAAGTAAGACCGGACACGCGCCAGAGCAAGGCCCACCCCCCTTGGGGAGCACGCACATGCGCTGGGACCGGATCGAACAAGGCTGGCATCAACTCACCCACCACGTCTGCTCGCGCTGGGGACTGCTTAGCGAGCCCGAAGTGCAGGCCATGAACGGCAACCGCGAGGTGCTGGCCAGCGTCATCAGCCAGCGCTACGGCCTGCCCAGTGACCAGGCCGAATGGCAGATCAGTACCTGGCAAAACGCCTATTCAGACCGGTGGCTGTACGAGGAACCGGCAGAGCGGGTGTGAGCCTCGAAGCCTGGCCAGCAGAAGGTCGTCGGCTGCAACGCTCTAGCGCAGGGCGCTGGCCGCCATCTGCAAGTCTCCGGACTTGATCCACTCTGTGAGCGGTTTGCGGGACCATTCTTTCAGCGCCGGCTCGGACTCACCCTGTGCGGCCACGATGCCTGCCCAGGCATTGCGCCCGCTGTCCTTGGCCAAGTACAAGGCCGCGTCAGCCAGGTGAAGCACGGCATGCCAGTCCACGGCCGCTGCATGCAAGGGGTCTAGCGGCAGGCAGGCAAAACCCACCGAGCAACTGCAGTGGAGGCTGCTGCCGTCGTCCAGCACAAAGGCCTCGTCGGCCACCACGGCGCGCAGCCTTTCTGCCAGCGCCGGAGCGCGCTGACGAGACGACTCCCGCGCCACGGCCAGGAATTCCTCACCGCCCCAGCGCACCAGATGGTCAGATGCACGGAACACACGTTGCAGACGGCTGCGCATCTGGCTGAGCACAGCGTCGCCGGCGGCATGGCCGTGTTGGTCGTTGACGTCCTTGAAGTGGTCTATGTCCACAACAAAGAAGATCAGGTCGGCGTCCAGCGGCGGGGGCAGGCCTTGCTGCCGGTGGCTCTCGATGCGCCTCAAGGCACGGCTGACGTCGTTGTCGATGCGTTCCGTCAAGTAGCGGCGGTTGTGCAGGACCG
>CAZUKT010000702.1:0-2246 GCA_964620975.1 uncultured Rubrivivax sp.
CTGGTTGTCACCGGCTTCGAGGCTGGCGTGCGTGAGGAAGGCAGCCAGCGGCGACATGATTTCGCCGGTGTCAGCGTCGGGTGTGGCCGGCGCGCCGCCTGCGTTGCCTTGTTCGTCAATCGGCAGCGCCACGGCGTCTTTGCCAAAACCTTCCTGGGTGACAAAACTCTCGGCCGCGTTGACCAGTTCTTCCAGGTTCTCGATGCGGTCCTGGCCTTCTTTGTCGGTGCGGTAGAAGTCCAGCAGGCCCGCGTGTTGGAGCACGTGCTCGATGATCTCGCGCAGCGTCAGCCCCTTGGTGGCTTCGCGCATGCCGTCCACCAGCGCCACAAAGGCCTGCAGGTTGGCGCCCGCCTTGCCCGCCACGGCGCCCACGCTTTGCGCCAGGCTGCGGCCGCTGCCCTTGGCGGCGTCTTGCAACTGCTCCACTGCGCGGGCACCAATGCCGCGTGTCGGGAAGTTCACCACACGCAGGAAGCTGGTGTCGTCGGACACGTTTTCCAGCAGCCGCATGTAGGCCAGCGCGTGCTTGATTTCGGCGCGCTCAAAGAAGCGCAGACCGCCGTACACACGGTAAGGCACGCCGGCGTTGAAGAGCGCGCTTTCCAGCACGCGGCTTTGGGCGTTGCTGCGGTAGAGCAGCGCGATCTCGCTGCGAGGCATGCCGCTGCGCTGCAACTGCTGGATTTCTTCCAGCAGCCACTGCGCCTCGGCAAAGTCGCTGGTGGACTCAAACACACGCACCGGCTCGCCGCTGCCCATGTCGGTGCGCAGGTTCTTGCCCAGGCGTTGCGTGTTGTGCGCAATCAGGTCGTTGGCTGCGTCCAGGATGTTGCCGCTGGAGCGGTAGTTCTGCTCCAGCTTGATGACGCGCTGCACGCGGTATTCGCGCTCGAAATCAGCCATGTTGCCCACGCGGGCGCCGCGAAATGCGTAGATGCTCTGGTCGTCGTCGCCCACGGCAAACACGCCTTGCTGCCCGCCGGGCGACAGCGACGCACCCGCCCTGCCGGGCGGCGGCGCAAACATCTTCAACCACGCGTATTGCAGCTTGTTGGTGTCCTGGAACTCGTCCACCAGGATGTGGCCAAAACGCCGCTGGTAGTGCTCGCGCAGCGCGTCGTTGTCGCGCAGCAGCTCATAGGTGCGCAGCATCAGTTCGGCAAAGTCCACCACGCCTTCACGCTGGCATTGATCGTCGTAGTTCTGGTAGATCTCGACCATCTTGCGGGTCTGCTCGTCGCGCACTTCCACGTCGCGCGGGCGTTCACCCTCTTCCTTGCGTGCGGCAATGAACCAAGTCACCTGCTTGGGCACAAAACGCTCTTCGTCCAGGCCCATGGCCTTGATGACACGCTTGACGGCGCTGAGCTGGTCGGAACTGTCCAGGATCTGGAAGCCCTGGCTCAAGGCGGCGAGCTTCCAGTGCGCACGCAAGAAGCGGTTGCACAGACCATGGAAAGTGCCAATCCACATGCCACGCACCGCCACGGGCAGCATGGCCCCCAGCCGCGTGAGCATTTCCTTGGCGGCCTTGTTGGTAAAGGTCACTGCCATCACGCCACCGGGCGAGACCTGGCCGGTTTGCATGAGCCAGGCGATGCGTGTGGTGAGCACGCGCGTCTTGCCCGAACCGGCGCCGGCCAAGATCAAGGCCGGCACGGCCGGCAGGGTCACGGCAGCCAGCTGCTCGGGGTTGAGGTTGTGCAGCAGGCGTGCGTCGGTGGGGTGCATGGGCTGATTCTAGGAGGGGCACTGCGTAGAATCAGGCACCGGTTCGGGCCTGCAAGCCCGCGCCGGTTTTTTGCGTCCAGCGGATTTAAAGAGGTGCAGCAGCATGGAAATCTTTGACTACGACAACATCTTGCTGCTGCCTCGCAAGTGCCGTGTCGAAAGCCGCGCCGAGTGCGACCCCTCTGTTGAATTTGGTGGCCGCCGTTTCAAGCTGCCCGTGGTGCCGGCCAACATGAAAACAGTGGTGGATGAACCCATCAGCGAACTGCTGGCGCGCACCGGGCACTTCTACGTCATGCACCGCTTTGACCTGGACGCCGTGGCCTACGCCAAACGCATGCGCGAAAAGGGGCTCTTCGTGTCCATCAGCTCGGGCGTCAAGCCGGCCGACTTTGCCATCATCGACCGCCTTGCAGCTGAAGGCGTGGGCGCCGACTACATCACCATCGACATCGCGCACGGCCACGCCGACAGCGTGCGCAAGACCATCGAGCACATCAAGCAGCGCCTGC
>CAZUKT010000703.1:0-2240 GCA_964620975.1 uncultured Rubrivivax sp.
ACATCACGAGGTGCGTGGTGCCGTCGCGCCAGGCGGTCTTGAGCTTGAGCACCACCTGCCCGGCCGCGTTGGTTTGTACGCGCTCGTTGGCCAGAGCGGGGCGCGTGATGTAGCGGCGCAGGCCGACGACCCCGACTGGCTGACCGATGCGCGCTTTGCCACCGATGAGAGCCGCGGCATCCACCGCGACATCTTGAGCGAGCGCATGGCCCGCTGGTGCCGGCCGCGCGACACCGAGACCGTCGTCACCACCCTGGGCGACGCGATGATCCCGGCCGCGCCGGTGCTCAGCCCGCAGCGGCCTGGTGAGCCACCCATTCGACGCCAGCGTCACGCCGGTGTCGGCCGTGATGCCGCTGATGCGCACGCCCTGGCGCGTCAAGTAGCGCGGGTTGCGGTCGTGGTGCGCGCAGGGTCATGCACCTGGGGCTGATCGGGCAAGTCACAGCACCGCACGTGAGGCCGCTGGACGAAGTCGAGCAGGTCCACGCAGGGCTTCACCCGGGTAAACCACGGCCCGCCGTATATGCCGCTACTACCCGGGCTGGCCCTGGTTGCCAACAATGGGGGCTCCACACCCTGACATGGAGACCTTTCGATGAGCAAGATCCTGATGCTGTGCGGCGACTTCGGCGAAGACTACGAAGTGATGGTGCCTTTCCAGGCCCTGCAGGCCGTGGGCCATACCGTGCACGCCGTGGCACCCGACAAGAAGGCCGGCGACTACGTGATGACGGCCATCCACGACTTCGAGGGCCAGCAGACGGACAGCGAAAAGCCGGGGCATCGCTTCACCCTCAACGCCAGCTTTGCCGACGTCGACCCCGCCAAGTACGACGCGCTGGTGGTGCCCGGTGGCCGCGCGCCGGAGTACCTGCGCATGAACGCCCGGGTCGTCGAAATCACCCGCCACTTCCTGTCCACCAACAAGCCGGTGGCGTCGATCTGCCACGGCGCGCAACTGCTGGCAGCCACCGGCTTGATCAAGGGCCGCAAGCTCAGCGCCTATCCGGCCTGCCAGGTTGAAGTCGAACTGGCGGGCGCGCAGTACATGGCCATCGCCATCGACGCCGCAGTGACCGACGGCATGCTGGTGACCGCGCCGGCCTGGCCCGCGCACCCGGCCTGGATAGCCCAGTTTCTGGCCGTGCTCGGCACCCGCATCACTCTGTAGCATTGCGCGCTACGACGCCACCTGGAGCCCCGCCATGTGCAAGATCTTTGTCAGCGCCGACCCCGCCAGCTACGAGAGCCGCACGCGGTCGGTGCGCCTGCACGGCGTGGTCACGAGCCTCAGGCTGGAAAACCTGCACTGGGCCGTGCTGGAAGAAATTGCCGGCCGCGACGGCATGACGGTGGCGCAGTTGATCGAGAAGCTCTACGACGAACTGGTGGCCGAACGCGGTGCGGTCGGCAACTTTTCGTCGTTCCTGCGGGTGTGCGCGTTGCGCTATGAAAACCTGATCGCCCAGGGGCTGATTCCGCGCGATGCGGCGATCCCGATCCGTTCGCTCGATGCCGACCGCGTGCTCGACGGTTTGCAGTGCGCGTCGCGGGTGGCCGCGCCGCACGCCGAGACACGCCAACCGCGCCGCGCGCTGAACTAGCCGCAGCTTCCGCCGCCACAGCCTGTGGCGGGCGCCGCTGCGGTCGCGGGCGGGAAGCTCATGGCCCCGGTGTCGGGGTCGAAGCCGCAGGCGACCATGGTGTCGGCCAGCGCCGCGTCCATGTTCTGCGCATGGGCCGGAAACCACTGCGCCAGTTCGGGCACCAGCACGCGCACGGTGGCCACGTCGGCGTCTTCCGCCAGGCGGCGCTGCACTTCATGCAGCACTTGCAGCACGTGCGTGTGCTGGAAACCGTGGCAGTTTTGCGCGTCGAAGCCCAGCGTCACCATCCAGCGGTCTTCCTGCGCAAAGTGGCGTTCGGTGTGGGCCACGAACTCGGCAAAGGTGTCCACCAGTTCGGCCAAGGGGCCCTCGGTGGCGGTTTCCACCTGGCACAGCAGATCGACAAACTCGCGGTGGGTGTCGTCCATGCGCGGCTGTTGCAGGGCAAGGGTTTCGGTCCAGGTGATGGCGGCCATGGTTCAGACGGTGCGATTGCAGTGGGGCGGCAGTGTCACCCGCCCACGCCGGCGCCGGTTTGTGCCAACGCAAGCCGGGCACGGGCTGCTCAGGGCTGCCAGGGAATAGGTTTTTCAAACGCCCTTTTCCCTTCCCGAAGGCACCCCGGGCGGC
>CAZUKT010000704.1:0-2234 GCA_964620975.1 uncultured Rubrivivax sp.
TTGGGCCACCAGGCAATCTTCGTCTGGCGCGGGGCGACGATGCCGCCCCAGCTGATGCGGTGGTCCCAGGCCAGGTGGTAGGTCCTGAACAGCGAGTCGCCGGTGAGGATGCGGTTGCCGCCCGCGTAGATCATGCGGCTCCAGAGGTGTATCCCGCCGTGCCACTCGCCGCTGGACCCCGGCCCCCTCAGGCTCTCGCCCGGCTCGATCGTCCCGTTCTCGACAGCCCGGAAGAGGTCGTTGCGCACGCTCATCGCCAGAGCCAGCGCGCCATCCGCATTGACGAGCCCCGTGCCTTGCTGCAGCAGGTTCGCGCCAGCGACCGGCGTAGCCGTGTACTGCAGCATGGCCTTGATCAGCGGCGGCGTGAGGCCGGGGTTGGCCTCGAGCATCAGCGCCACCACGCCTGAGACGACGGGCGCGGCGACCGAAGTGCCGCTGAGCCGCATCAGCCTGCGGAACTTCTCCTTATGGTTCGTGACCACGCCCTGGGTGGTGTCGTCCGGGACCAGTTCCTTATGGGTTTCGGCGAGTTCGGAGTTACCTCTCTTCTTCGAGGCCATCGATCCGAGGATCTTGTTGCCCTGCGCGATGAGGTCGGGCTTCAGGCCGTTCTCGATTCGACGCTTGCCATCGGAAGCGACGTAGACGCTGCGGGTCGGGCCGCGCGAGCTGAACTTGTTGACCGAAACCTCGAATCGGTTGTTGCCCTTCTTTTCCGTCTTGGCCGAACCCACCGTGATCGCGGCGGGCTCGATCCCTGGGAAACCGACCGTGCCGTAGACCTCACGGCCCAAGCTGTCCTTGCCGAAGTTGCCAGCCGCCACGACCACCGTGATGCCCGCGGCCACCGCGCTGCGCACGGCGCGGCACAGGGGGTCGGTCAGGTGGGACTCGGTGGAGTCGGCGGCCAGGCTCAGGTTCATCACCCGGATGTTGTGTTCGCGGCCGCGCAGCACCACCCAGTCGATGGCGGCCAGCACGTCGCTGACGGCGCCGAAGCCGTTGGCGTCGAGCACCTTGAGGTCCACCAGCAGGGCGCCGGGCGCGATGCCGGTGGAGTTCGGGTTCAGGCCCCACGCGCGACCGGCCGCCACGCTGGCCACGTGCGTGCCGTGGCCGTACTCGTCGACCTCGGGGTCGCCCGCGTAGTTGTTGATGCGTGTCTCGTAGGCTTGACGTGCTGCGGAGGAGGGGTTGAGCAGATCGCCCGATACATCCACGCCAACAGTCCAGTCCTTCTGGCCGGCGACGCTGGCGTCGCTCGTCTTGGTGAAGTCCACCGCGTGGCGCACACGGGTGCCGAAGGTCTCGTGGTTGCGCATGATCCCCGAGTCGAGGATCGCGATGCCCACCCCAGCGCCGGTGCGTCCCGTGTAGGTGGAGACCACGCCGTTGACCGCCGTTCCTGGCTTTCTTACGGAGGTGCTGTCACTGATGTTGGCCGACTGCTCCAGCACGCTGAAACTGCGCGTGGTGAGGCGGTTGGGGGAGATGCTCTGCACCTCGGGGCGTGCAGCGATCTTCAGCACGCCTGCCGCGGGGAGCATGACCGACAGGCCGCGCACCGACAGGTAGCGCATGTACACCGACCCGCCGGCGCTGACGACGGCCTGTCGCAAGGCCGTCATCGAGGGGTCCGTGCAGTTGCAGAAGACGAGTGCCTTGACGTACCGAACGGTCTCGCCGCCCTTCTTGCCTCCGCCCGGGGCGGTGCCATCTTTCGCCCAGGTGTGCTCCTTCGGCAGCTTTGACAGGGTCAGCGTGCTGCGCAGATCGCCGGCAAGCTTGGCCTGCTGGTCTGCAGGCAGGGCCGAGATCGAGGAGGAGGAAATGGCCGACGCATGGGCCGTGCCTGCCGCGAGCGCGAGCAGCAGGCAAGCAGCCACGGCACGCAGAGGGCGGCGAACGGGTGAGGTGGGTGTGGCGCGCGTAGTGGTCATGTGGAACGTCCTTGCCTGGCGACCTCTTCGGCCATGTACAGGGACCCAAGAGCATAGGCGTCGAGCAGGTCCTGCGTTCCTGGGCTCTCGTCGAGGTGCTCGATGGTCGTCTGGCGCTCCGACCCCGCGCCGAGGACCAGGCACGAGTCGGGGGTGAACTGGCTCATCAGCACCGGCGAGTGCGTCGCGATGAAGACCTGCCTGCTGAACTCAGTCATGGCGTGCCCAACCGCCTCGCTGAAGACCGCAATCGCGTGCGGATGCAGCGACGTCTCAGGCTCATCGAACATC
>CAZUKT010000705.1:0-2226 GCA_964620975.1 uncultured Rubrivivax sp.
CGCATGACCACCACAAAGGCACTGGCAAAGTGCTCGCAAAAACCCAGCTTGCGGTCAAGCCAGAACTCGTCGATGGCGTCGCCCGTGTAGACCCCGGGCTCCAGCGTGTAGGTGTAGCCGCCTTCGCGGATGTGCGCCAGCACGGCCTGCGCCAGTGTGCTGGCGTCGGCGCCGGCCAGATCGGGCCGCTGGCGCAGCTGCGCCGCCCACTGCAGCGTGCGTGGGTTGCTGTTCGGGGGCAGGGCCACCAGGTCGCGCAGGCCCAGCACCCGGTTTTGCGGGCCGTGGCGGGCCTGCGGCCAGGCGGTGGCCTGCACACGCACACGTTCGTTGACGGGGCGGTCGGCCTGCCACTGCGCGTCGGGCCTCAGCGTCAGCAGCCAGCCGTCCAGGCGCGGCGCTGCGTCGTCGCGGTCGGGGGTCAGCTCCAGCAGCGGCAGCAGCGGCAAGCGGCTGGGCTCCACGGTCAATTCATAACGCAGCGGCGGGCCCCGCAGGTCCATCTCCAGCCGGGGCCGCAGCGCCACCGGGAAGCTGGGCACCAGGCGCACCCATTCGCGGCCGTCAAAGGTAGAAAGCACCGGCCCGCGAAAGTACAGCGTGCCGGGCTCGGGCGCGGTGCCTTCAAAGCGCACACGCAGCGCGATGCTGTCGTCTTCGGCAATGGAAGCCACACCACCCAGGCGCAGGCTGCCCGACAAACCCGTGCGCCCGGCGGCGTCTTGCGGCAGGCCCCACAGCGGCCCGATGCGGGGGAACAGCACAAACATCACCACCATCACCGGCACACCCAGCGCGGCCGTGCGTGCGGCCAGTGCGCCCGCGCGTGGCAGTGAAGGCCGGCCCACCGGCATGTGGGCCAGCACCAGTGCGGTCAGCAGGCCCCACACCGCCACCAGCAGCCACAAGCCGGTGGCCAGCGACTGCGAGTACAAGAAGTGCGTGAGCACCAGAAAGAAGCCCAGAAAAAACACCACCAAGGCGTCGCGCCGGGCGCGCAATTCCAGGGTCTTGAGCGACATCAAAACCACCAGCAGCGTGATGCCGGCTTCCTTGCCCAGCAGCGTGCGCTCGGTCCACAGCGTCAACCCAGCGGCCAACACCAGCAGCGCGGTGATGATCCAGCGGTTGGGCAGCGTGGACCCCCGCCAGGCCAGCGTGGCGCGCCAGCCCAGCAGTGCCACCACCATGGGCGCGCACCAGGCCGGCAGGTGCAGCAGGTGCGGTGCGATGGTCCAGCCGATGACGGCCAGCTGGAACAGCGTGTCGCGCGTGTCACGCGGCAAGTGGGCCAGGCGTTCGCGCAAGGTCACCATGCGGGCCTGCCGCTGCCGCAATGCGTCATGAAAACTCTGCCAAGGCGCCCAGTGCGTTGCGCCTGTGCGTGTCGCCCTGGCTCAGCGGCAAGTCGGTGGTGGGCAGGCGCAGACCGTAGTCCACGCCTTCACGGTCGGCCGCCAGCACCCAGGCGGCCAGGCGCGACAGGCGCTGCTCGACGCTGCCGCCGTGGCTGTCGGCCCAGTGCAGCCACAGTTCACGTGCGGCGGTGCCGGCGGTTTCGCGGCTGACCATTTCACCGCTGCGGGCCACCTTCTTCCACACCACCTGGCGCATGGTGTCGCCGCGCCGCCAGGGGCGCACGCCGTCGAGCTCGCCGCCTGCGCTGCGGCGGGCGCTGCGGTCTTCACCCGACGTGGCGGCCTGCACCGGCAGCGGCGGCGGGGGGTGCTCGGGTTGCGGCCAGGCCAGCACGCGGGCGGCCGGGCGCCACACCGTCCAGGCGCGAAACAGGCCCAGCGGGAATACTGTTTCCAGCACCAGGGTGGGCGCGCCATGCCAGCCGCGCCGCAGCGGCACAAAGCTTAGCTGCACATGGGCCTGGCCCTGGCGCGGCGTGTCGCACCAAGCGGACGCACGGCCATGCGCGGTGCGGTCTTCAAAGCGCAGCGCCAGTGCGTGGCGCTCGCCACTGGGGTTGGCGATGACCACTTCAAGCCGCGCCGCTTCATTGGCAAACACGGGTGCGATGGGCCGCAGGTGCAGGGTCAGCCCACGCAGGTTGCCGTGGGTCAGGTGCATGGACACGACACCCGCGCCGGCCAGCAAGAAGGTCAGCGCATAACCCAGGTTGAGCTGGTAGTTGATGGCCGCGAGCAGCATCACCGCCAGCGTGCCCGCAAAGGTGAAGCCGGCGCGTGTGGGCAGGATGTAGATGTTGCGCTGGCC
>CAZUKT010000706.1:0-2221 GCA_964620975.1 uncultured Rubrivivax sp.
AGCGTGCCACTGCCGCCCAGCGTGCCGGCCAGGGCCAGCGAAGCCACCGTCTCATCGCCGGCCAGCGTGGCTTGTGCGCCACTGGCCACCGTGAGCGTGGCGGTGTCGGCCAGCCGATCGGCCGCAGCCAGTGCCAGCGTGCCCGCATCCACCACCACCGCACCAGACGCCAGCGTGCCTTGCAAAGCCAGCGTGCCGGCCTCAATGCGTGTGCTGCCGGTGTAGCTGTTGGCGCCGCTGAGCGTGAACGTGCTGCCGCCTTGTTTGACGAGGCCACCACTGCCGCCCATCACACCCGAGTAGCTGCTGTTGCCCAGCGCGCCCGTGCTCAGCGTGAAGCTGGCCAGGTCCACCGCACCTGCACCGGCCAGTGAACCGATGGTCTGGTCAGCACCCAGCACCAGCGAGGCACCCCCTGCCACCGTCACCGCAGCCGGTGACACCAGCCGGTTGGCCGCAGCCAACGTCAGGCTGCCACCATTGACCGCCACCGTGCCTGCGGCCGAACTGCCATTGAGCACGCTCGCCCCCAGCGACGTGAGCGCACCCGCACCCAGGTTGGCGTTGACCGTGGCGCCGTCCAGCGCGTAGCTTGTGGCCGTGAGCGTGCCCGCGCCACCCAAGGTGCCGGCCAACGCGAGGCTGGCCACCGTGTCGTCACCCGCCAGCGTCATGGCTGCACCGGAGGCCACCGCCACCGTGGCCGTGTTGACCAGCCGGTCTGCCGCGCCCAGCGCCAACGTGCCCCCATTGATCAGCAGCGACGCCGACTGCAGCGTGCCCGACACCGCCAACGTGCCCGCTTCCACACGGGTGCTGCCCGTGTAGGTGTTGTTGCCAGACAGCGTGAAGACACCCAGACCACTCTTGACCAGGCCACCGCTGCCCGACATCACGCCGCTATAGCTGGTGTCGGACACCGCCAGCGACGTGAGCGTGTGCGACAACAAGTCCACCGCACCACCACCGGCCAGGCTGCTGAAGGTCTCTGCACCGCCCAGGCGCAGCGTGGCCACGTCACGCACCGTCATGTCGGGGGCGGCGGTAAAGCGCCCGGCCGAACCCAGCGTGAGCGTGCCGTTGATGACGTCCACGCTGCTGGCCGCACTGCGGCCATTGAGCAAATTGATGCCGGTGGCCGTGAGCGCACCGCCGCCGATGTCGGCGTTGTAGACACCACCCGTGAGCGAATAGGCCCCCGCGAACAGCGTGCCCGTGCCGTTGATGGTGCCCGCAGACGCCACGCTGAACACCGTGTCGTCGCCATTGAGCGTGAGCGTGGCACCGCCCAGCAGCGTCACCACGGCCGCGTTGGACAGCCGCTCTGCACTGCCCAGCGTGAGCGTGCCGGCGTTGAGGTTGACGATGCCTGCCAGCGACGTGCCGGTGAGCGTGCTGCTGCCGTCTACGTCCAGCGTGCCCAGGCCCAGATTGGCCAGCACCGAAGCATTTGTCTGCAGCGTGTAATTGCCCGCAGTGAGCGTGTGGCCGCTGCCGGCCAGCGTGCCCGCCAGCGTGAGCGTGGACACGGCCTCGTCACCACCGAGCGTGAGCGTTCGGGTGCCTGACACCGTCACGGCCGCACCGCTGGCGAGCCGGCCGCCAGCGGCCAGGCTCAGGTCACCACCGGCGACATTGACGACACCAGAACCGGCCGTGCCCGTGAGCGTGGCATTGCCAGCCACCTGCAGCGTGCCAGCACCCAGGTTGGCGTCCACCGCCGCGCCAGATTGCAGCGTGGTGGTGGTGGCCGTGAGCGTGTGGCCGCTGCCGGCCAGCGTGCCGGCGAGGGTCAGCGTGCTGGCCGTTTGTGCACCGGCCAGTTGCAGCGTGGCGCCACTGGCCACGGTGATGTTGGGGTTGCCGTTGAGGCGATCCACGCCGTTCAGCAGCAGCGTGCCGTCAGTGACACTGACCGTGCCGGCGGCTGCCGTGCCAGACAGCGTGCTGCTGCCACTGCTGCTGAGCGTGCCCGCGCCCAGGGCCGCGCCTGCGGCCACGTTGCCGCTGCTGAGCGTGGCGGTGCCGGCCGTGAGCGTGCCGCTGCCGGCCACCGTGCCGGCCAGGGCCAGCGTGGCCACCGTGTCGGTGCCACCCAAAACCAGCGTGGCGCCGCTGGCCACGGTCAAGGCGGTGCTGTCGGCCAGCACGTCGGATGCGCCCAGCGCCAGGGTGCCGGCGGCCACCGTGGTGGCGCCGGTGTAGGTGTTGGGGCCGCTGA
>CAZUKT010000707.1:0-2200 GCA_964620975.1 uncultured Rubrivivax sp.
GCCGGGCGCTTTGCGGCGGCGCCGATCGCTCCACTCAGGCTCAACTCAAGTTCAACTCAACTTCAGGCCCCGAACAAGCCCTTGTGCTGCTCGCGCAGCAGGTTCTTCTGCACCTTGCCCATGGCGTTGCGCGGCAGGTCCTCGACGACGAAGACCTGCTTGGGCACCTTGAAGGCGGCGATGCGGGCCTTCAGCGCGGCGACGATGGCCGGGCCGTCCAGCGCGGCGCCCGGCCGGGGCACGACGACGGCGACCACGCCCTCGCCGAAGTCCGGATGCGGCACGCCGATGACGGCACTCTCGGCCACGCCGGGCAGCTCGTTGACCAGGCCCTCGATCTCGGCCGGGTAGACGTTGTAGCCGCCGCTGATGATGAGGTCCTTGCTGCGGCCGACGATGGTGACGTAGCCGTCGGCGTCCATGCGGCCCACGTCGCCGGTCTTGAACCACAGGTCGGTGGTGAATTCATCCGCTGTCTTTTCGGGCATCTTCCAGTAGCCCTTGAAGACGTTGGGGCCCTTGACCTCGATGTGGCCGATCTCGCCGGCATGCAGGGGCTCGCCCCGGTCGCCATGCACACGCACGCCCACGCCGGGCAGGGGCTGGCCCACAGTGCCACCACGCCGTGCGGCTTCGGGCCGGTAGGGGTTGGAGGTGAGCATGACGGTTTCGCTCATGCCATAACGTTCAAGAATGGTGTGGCCGCTGCGGGTGCGGAAATCATTGAAGGTCTCGAGCAGCAAAGGTGCTGAGCCACTGACAAAGAGCCGCATCGACTGGCAGCTTTCGCGCGCAAAGCCGGGTTCGGCCAGCAGCCGCACATACAGCGTGGGCACACCCATGAAGATCGTGGCCTCGGGCAGGCGTGCGGCCACGGCGCGGGGGTCAAAACGGCTGAACCAGATCATCTTGCTGCCGTTGAGCAGCGCACCGTGGCTGGCCACGAAGAGGCCGTGAACGTGGAAGATGGGCAGCGCGTGCAGCAGCACGTCACCGGGCCGCCAGCCCCAGCAGCCGTGCAGCACACGCGCGTTGCTCAGCAGGTTGCCGTGGGTGAGCATGGCGCCCTTGCTGCGCCCCGTGGTGCCGCTGGTGTACAGGATGGCGGCCAGGTCGCCCGCGCTGCGCACGGCCGCTGTGTGCTGGTCACTTTGGTAGGCGGCGCGGTCGAGCAGCGTGCCGCTGCGGTCGTCATCGAGCGTGAAGACATGCGCCGTGCCGGCGGTGAATGCGATCTTGCTGACCCAGCCAAAGTTCTTGCCCGCACACACCACCACCGCCGGCTCGGCGTTGCGCACAAAGTACTCCACCTCGCCAGCCTGGTAGGCGGTGTTCAGCGGCAGGTAGATGTGGCCGGCACGCAGCACGGCCAGGTACAGCATCAGCGCTTCGACGCTCTTTTCCGTGTGCACCGCAATGCGGCTGTCGCGGGGCAGCGCCAGGCTGTCGAGCAGGTTGGCCAGCATGGCCGTGCCACGCTCCAGGTCGCGCCAGGAATAGTGCAGCGGCGTGGCCGTGTCGGCGGTTTCGATGGCCGCGGTGTCCAGGTCGGCCGGGAAGGCCGCACGCAGGGCGGCGAATAGGTTGTGCTGCTGCATGGTCAGTCGAGTTTGGCTCCCGAGTTCTTCACCACCTCGGCCCAGCGCTTGATTTCGCTGCCCACAAAGCGCCCGAAGTCAGCGCCCCACAGGTTGGGCGTGTCGGTGCCCAGGCCCGTCCAGGCGGTGCGCAGCTCGGGGCTGTTCATTGCCGTGCGCATGGCGTCCTGCATGGCGGTGGTGGCCTCGCGCGGCGTGCCCTTGGGCGCCCAGATGCCGTACCAGGTGGCCACCTTGTAAGTGGGCACGCCGCCCTCGGCGGCGGTGGGCACTTCGGGGAAGCCTGGTGCGCGTTTGTCGCCGGCCACGGCTATGGCGCGCAGACGGCCGCCCTTGATGTGGTTGGCGCTGCTGCCCAGGCCGTCAAACATCAAGTCCACCTGGCCCGCAATCAGGTCTTGCAGCGCCGGGCCGGCACCCCGGTAGGGGATGTGCGTGATGAAGGTCTTGGTCTGCAGCTTGAAGAGCTCCCCGGCCAGGTGGTGGCTGGTGCCGTTGCCGGCTGACGCGTAGTTGAGCCGGCCCGGGTTCGTGCGCAGGTGCGCCAGCAACTCTGGCAGCGTGGTGGCCTGCACCTTGGCCGGGTTGACGACGATGACCTG
>CAZUKT010000708.1:0-2199 GCA_964620975.1 uncultured Rubrivivax sp.
CTTCACGGCGCACCACCTGGGTTGCAAGGCCATCATCGCGCTGACGGAGTCTGGCTCCACCGCGCTGTGGATGAGCCGGCACAGAATCAAGGTGCCGATCTACGGGCTGACTTCGCAGGTGACTTCAGAGCGCCGCATGACGCTGTACCGCAATGTGCGGCCGATCCTGATTCCCAAGGTGGAGGACCGCGACGCGGCGCTGGCCAAGGCCGAGGCCGTGCTGGTGGAAAAGGGCGTGCTGCGCCCCGGTGACACCTACGCCATCACCTGCGGCGAGCCCATGGGGCACCCGGGTGGCACCAACATGCTGAAAGTCTGCCAGGTGGCTTGACGGCAGGCGTGATGGGGCAGGCTTGGCGTCTGCCCCACACTCATCCGGCTGCGCCGCGCGTGGATTCACCGCGGACACACGCCACCATGGCCGCCACCTGGGCATTCATGCCCAGCGGCACCAGTTCCACGCCCGGGTTGGCACGGCTGAAAACGCGGAAGAGTTCGTCAGCAAAGCCATGGCCAATGTCGGCAATGCCGGTGAAGTCCAGTTCGGCACGGCGGAACTGCGCCAACCGTGACGCCGCGCGGCGCGCCTCGGCGCGGCTGGCCAGGGCGGCACCTTCGCTGATCAGCGACAGCGGCACATGCGTGGTGTCAAACCCGTAGCCGCCTTCGGCCAGACTGGTGGCGCGCATCACCTCGTCCAGCGTGCGCTGGGTGTCCAGCGCGATGGCCATGTAAACCGAAGTGCCACTGCGGGGCATGGCTCGGGCTTCGTGCCAGCGCTGGGCGTCCCAGGCGCGGCGCTGAAAGGCGGCGTGGTTGGCGTGCACGTCCAGCACGTCGGCCAGGCGTGACGTGAAGTACAGCCCGCGCCCGCAGTGTTGGTCGGGTGCGCTGGTGAGCTTGCCCTTGCTCAGTTCCAGCATGGCCAGTTGCGGGTCGGACACCTCAAAGGTGTCTTCGATGCGTTTGAAGAGGCCGCAGCCGTCGTCGGAAATCAGCAGTTGCACTTGCTGGGGTGTTTGCCGCATCGACACCGTGACCTGCTGCCCACCGCTGTGGTCAATGGCGTTGTTCAGCAACTCGGTAAATGCGTGCTGCGCCATGCGGTGCACCTGTGCGGGCAAGTCGAAGCAGGGTGCAAAGTCCACGCGCCAGGGCAAGTCTTCCTGCAGGCCGTGCAGCGGGTAGCTCCGCACCACCTGACGCATGGCGCCGTGGCGGTAGCCTTTTTCACGTGTGGCACCGGTCCCGGTCAGCCACTGCAGGTGCACCAACTTGCGCAGCACGTGGCCGGCGCCGCGCCGGCTGATGGACAAGCGCTGCATCAGGTGCGCCGGCAACTGCTCACCGTGCGCCACGGAGGCTTCGGTGATCCACTGCGTGACGGGGGCGATGTCGATGTGGGCCATGGGACGCTTTCTTGGGGCCAGCGCCACAGGCTTGCCCAGGGACCCGAGTTTCAGCGGCCCCGGCCTGGCCTTGAGCCGGAAAAGGAGCCGCTTTGCCAGCCAACTTGCTGCCACTGCGGGCTGAGCAGGATCATGGTTTGTGGCATAGCGCAGCCCTAGAATCGTCGGAGTCCCGACGCGGCTTGTGCAGCCGCGCCGCTGCCAACCCACACCCCAAGCGGAGCCACACATGCCTCTCGTCTCTATGCGCCAGTTGCTCGACCATGCCGCTGAAAACGGCTATGGCATCCCGGCCTTCAACGTCAACAACCTGGAGCAGGTGCAGGCCGTCATGGCCGCCGCCGACGAAGTGGGCGCACCGGTGATCCTGCAAGCCAGTGCCGGCGCGCGCAAGTACGCGGGAGAGGCCTTCATCAAGCACCTGATCCAGGCGGCAGTGGAAGCCTACCCACACATTCCCCTGGTCATGCACCAGGACCACGGGCAAACGCCGGCCATCTGCCAGGGCGCCATCAACCTGGGCTTTGGCTCGGTCATGATGGACGGCTCGCTGCGCGAGGACGGCAAGACACCGGCCACTTTTGACTACAACGTCGAGGTGACACGCAAGGTGGTGGACATGGCCCACGCCGTGGGCGTGACGGTGGAAGGCGAACTGGGCTGCCTGGGTTCCCTGGAAACCGGCGAAGCCGGCGAAGAAGACGGCATCGGCGCCGAAGGCAAACTCGACCACAGCCAGATGCTGACCGACCCTGAAGAAGCCGCAGTGTTCGTGAAGGCCACGCAGCTG
>CAZUKT010000709.1:0-2199 GCA_964620975.1 uncultured Rubrivivax sp.
GCGCAGATCGCCGTGCAGGCGGCACTGACCGGGCACCTGGTTTTCAGCACCGTGCACGCCAACAGCGCCTTTGACGTGATCGGCCGCTTCATGCACATGGGGCTGGACTTGTACAACGTGGTGGCCGCGCTCAACGCCGTGCTGGCGCAGCGGCTGCTGCGCATCAACTGCAGCCATTGCGCCGTGCCGGTGCCCTGGAACCCGACGCTGGGGCAACGCTGCGGAGTTTCGGCCGACGAAGTGCGTGAACGGGGCCTGCGCCTGATGCGTGGCAACGGCTGCAGCCATTGCCGGCACACCGGCTACCGAGGCCGCCGTGCCGTGACCGAAGTGCTGCTGCTGGACGACGAACTGCGTGACCTGATCGCCGCGCGCGCGCCCATGGGCCAAATCCGCCATGCCGCCCTCGCACGCGGCATGGTGCTGCTGCGTGACGCCGCCCGTGCGGCCGTGCTGCAAGGCGACACCACCGACGAGGAGATCGAGCGTGTCACCATCGACGCCTGAACGGCAAGCCACCCGTCGCCCACGGGCCTGGCCCGGCCTGAAGCGCCGCGCCCCGTTGCACCATGGGCTGGTGCAGCCTGACGCCGTGCTGGCGCTGGACGTCAAACCCGGTGTCGGGCCGGTGCAAGGACCTGGCCGCACAAACACGGCGGTGACTGCAAGCACATTGCCCTTGTGGCTGGCGGCCCACCCCGGTGTGTCTGTGCACGTGGCCTTGTCGGGGCGCCTGGTGCACCCCGTGTTGTCGCGCCAAGAAGCGCTGGTGCATGCCGGCGCGCAAGACCGTCTGGCGTGGGCGCGGCAGCAGTTTTTGCACTTCCATGGCAGCGACGCCGCCGCCTGGCCCTTGGCCCTGTGGTGCCAGCCCCCGGTGGTGGCGGCCGTGGCCCTGCATGGCGTGGACATGGCGGCATGGCAGGCGGCTTCAGCACAGCATGGCTGCCAGATCTTGAGCGTGCAGCCCTGGTGGGCGCACCTGCCGGACGTCCGCTCAGACGTCCGCCCAGAAGTCCGCCCAGACGCCAGCCCCGTCGCCAATCCGTCCGGCAGCCATGCCAAGGCCTGGCCCGGCCAGGGCGCGGCCGGGCTGCTGGCGGTGGAAGGTGCATCTGCCGGTGCCCCTGGCGCCGTGCACGCCACGTGGATGGGCTTTGAACAAGGCCGCTTGGTATCGCTGGAGCAAAGGCGTGCCGAAGGGGCAGGCGCAGCGGGTGAACATGGCCTGGTGGGCCTGTTGCAGGGCTGGCAGCAGGCGCACGGCGTCACTGCAAAAGACACCCGCATCATGGCGTTTGGCTTGCAGGCGGCAGGCGGCCTGGGCAACGCGCTGGGAAGCGGTGTGGGCACCGATCTGGCAAGCGATCTTGCAAGCGACCGGGACAGCGATTCGGGCAGCGATTCGGGCTGCAGACACGGCAACGATCTGACCCGTGCCCTGGCCTTGCACGGCCAGTTGCTTGGCGACCCGGCCTCGGCCGTGCCGCCCCTGCACTGGGTAACGGTTTGATGCGCTTGCCATGGCAAAGCGCCGCCCGGCTGGGGCCGGTGCTGGACTTTGTGGCCGGCCCGGCCCGGCCAACTGCCGCCGCGTGGTGGCTGTTGGCCGGTGGTGTCTTGGTGGCGTGTGTCGCGGGCTTTGACTTCTGGTCCGCACGGCAAGTGCTTGAAGCACAAAACGCGCTTTTGTCCCGGCTGCAAACGCAAAACACCGCGCAGCAAGCGGTCGTCGCGCCCCGGTCTGGCGACAGCAAGGCCAGTGCGTTGGCCACTGCACGATCGGTGGGCCGCGCTGCGGACCCCGCTGCAGACAGCGCCGCACGTGACGCCGCTTGGGCCGTGGCACGCAGCCTGCAGCACCCTTGGCCACGGGTCTTTGACAGCATCGACGCCATGGCCCCGGCCGGCATGCGCTGGCTGGCACTTGAACACGACACCGGCCGGCCCGACCTGCGGCTGGAAGGCACCGCGCGCAGCAGCGCAGCCGCATTGGCGCTGGTGGACCTGCTGGCAAGCCAGCCGCTGCTGCAAAGCGTGGTGCTGACGCGGCTGGACCCGGCCGACCCCGGCCTGCCGCCACCGGCCGTGCGCTTTGAGCTGAGTGCCGGGTTGGCGCTGCAAGCCACCACGCCCGCAGGTGCGCAAACACGGGCCATGCCCCGTGGCGCCGCAAGACCATGAGCGCCGCGTGCTCAC
>CAZUKT010000710.1:0-2198 GCA_964620975.1 uncultured Rubrivivax sp.
AGCGCAGCCGGTCATGCAGCCGGCTCTTGCGGCCTTGCCAGAATTCCCAGCCGTCGGGCACCAGCCGGTAGCCGCCCCAGTGCGGCGGGCGCGGCGGGTGCAGCGCATACCTTGCGGCGGCCTTGGCGGCCCCGGCCACCAGCATGGCGCGCGAATGGATCACTTGGCTTTGCGGCGAGTCCCAGGCGCCCAGGCGTGAATCGAGCGGGCGTGTGGCGTAGTAAGCGTCAGACTCCTGGGCACTGGTCTTTTCCACCCGGCCTTCAATGCGCACCACCCGCTCCAGCTCGACCCAGTGAAACTGCAAGGCCGCGTGGGGTTGCAGCGCCAGGTCCTGGCCTTTGCGGCTTTCGTAGTTGGTGTACCAGACGATGCCCTGCGCGTCGTAGCCCTTGATGAGCACCACGCGCGTTGACGGCCGGCCGTTGGCGCCCACGGTGGCCAGCGTCATGGCGTTGGGTTCGGGCAGCTCGCCCTGCAACGCCTGGTCCAACCAGCGGGCAAACTGCGCCATGGGGTCGGCCGCCGAGGCGGACTCGTCGAGTTCGTCGCGCTCGTAGCTCTTGCGCAGGTCTGCGATGTTCATGCGGCCAGTATAGGAAGGCAGGCCCAGCGCAACTTTGACGTGGGCCGGGGTGCCGCCATGCTGGCGCGGCCCCGGTGCATCCCTTACGTGTAACGCCGTAAGTGATGGCCCCACTACCTGTGGGCTGGGGCCGCCGCCATTCTCGGCAACAAGGAGCATGGGCCCAAGGCAGTCGGGGGCACCAGAAGCGACATGCGTTTTCGTCCCACGATCATCGTGCCCGCCGCTGGGCGCGGCAGCCGGTTTGGCGGCCCGCTGCACAAGCTGGCCCAGCCCTTTGACGGCAGCACGGTGCTGTGTGCCACGGTGCGCCACGCGGTCCAGACCCAGTTGCCCGTGGTGGTGGTGACCACGGCCGCGCTGGCGCCGCAGCTGGCCCGGCACCTGGCCACGCGCGACGTGGTGGTGCTCAGCGACGCTGAAGCCGCGCGGGGCATGGGTTTTTCCATTGCCACGGGCGTGGCCGAACGTTCGGGTGCACCCGGCTGGCTGGTGCTGCCCGGTGACATGCCGCTGGTGCAACCCGCCACCTTGCTGGCCGTGGCTACCGCGCTGGAGCAATACCCGGTGGTCTACGCGCAGTACCGGGGCCGGCGCGGCCACCCGGTGGGTTTTGCTGCCGAGCTGTACTCCGAGCTGGTGCTGCTCACGGGTGACGACGGCGCCCGCCGCGTGGTGGCGCGTTACCCGGCCTTTGGCCAGGAAGTGCCAGACGCCGGCGCCCTGATGGATCTGGACACTCCAGCCGACCTGGCGGTCTTGCGCGCGGCGGCAGCGCAGGCCGCCCAGGCCTTGCCGGGGCCCCGTTAGTTACGGCCCGATGGGCTTGCGGCGGGCCGCCCGGCAAGGCGCCGCGCCCAGCGATTCATCTTGGCCATGCGGGTGTGGGCTTGTGCGCTTGAATTGACGATGTAACTTGGTTACTCAATAATGAACCATCAGGTTACAGCCGCGACCCGGCATCACCCGGCATGAAATCAGCCCTCATTGAAGTGACCCAGCGCATCACCGAGCGCAGCGCCCCCTTGCGCCAGGCCTACCTGGCGCGCATCACACGGTTGGCCGGCCGCGCGCCGGGCACCGAGCGCATGGGATGCGCCAACGTGGCGCACGCCTTTGCGGCCATGCCGGCCAACGACAAGCTGCGTGTCGTGGCGCAAAAGGCGCCGCACATCGCCATCGTCAGCGCCTACAACGACATGCTGTCGGCCCACCAGCCCTATGAAGGCTACCCGGCGCTGATGCGTGACGAAGCACGCCTGCACGGCGCCACCGTGCAGGTGGCCGGTGGTGTGCCGGCCATGTGCGACGGCGTCACCCAAGGCCTGGCCGGCATGGAGCTGAGCCTGTTTTCGCGCGACACCATTGCCATGAGCACGGCCGTGGCGCTGACGCACGATGTGTTTGACGCCGCCTTGCTGCTGGGTGTGTGCGACAAGATCGTGCCGGGCTTGTTGATAGGCGCGCTGCACTTTGGCCACCTGCCTTGCGTGTTTGTGCCCGCCGGCCCCATGAGCAGCGGCCTGGCCAACAACGACAAGGCCAAGGTGCGCGAAAGAGCCGCCCAGGGCCTGGTGGGCCGCAGCGAGCTGCTGCAGGCTGAAAGCGCGGC
>CAZUKT010000711.1:0-1832 GCA_964620975.1 uncultured Rubrivivax sp.
GAAGGCGCCAACGGCCCCACCGTGCCCACGGCCGACGACATCTTGGCCGAGCGTGGCGTGCTGGTGGTGCCCGACGTCATCTGCAACGCCGGCGGTGTGACCGTGAGCTACTTTGAATGGGTGCAGGACTTCAGCAGCTTTTTCTGGACCGAAGACGAGATCAACGTGCGGCTGGACAAGATCATGATCGGCGCGCTCAAGAAGATCTGGGACACCGCCGACCGCCACCAGATCACGCTGCGCACCGCCACCTTTGCAGTGGCCTGCGAACGCATCCTCACTGCGCGCGAAGAGCGCGGCCTGTATCCCTGAGCCCTGCACAGGCCCGTGCAGGGGTGCTGCCCAGGCAGGCACGCCTGCGCCGCAGGCGCATCAACCGGCCGCCCCAGGCGGCCGATTTTCTTTACAAACGTCCACCCGGGCGGCCAGCGCTGCGCCGGGGGCAGCGCTGCACCTGCCACGTCATAATCCACGGTTCGGCGGGCACCAGCCTGCCCCCAAGGCGAGCCCCAGGCCGCCCCGTCCCGACCAGGCACCCTTCAAGGACCCTCGATGACTCTTGCCTCTTTCTCGCGCCGTGGCGCCCTGCTGGCCTGTGTGGCCTCGTCCTTCTGGCTGGCCGGTTGCGGCGGCAGCAGCAGCAGTGACAGCGGCACCACGCACATGCGGGCGCTCAACCTCACTGGCGACCTGGCCAGCGTGGACATCTATTCCGACGACACCAAGCGCTTCAGCGCCGTGGTCACCGACGCCATCACCCCATCCATCGACTTTGACAGCGGCAGCTACGCGCTCAAGGTCAAGCGCGCGGGTGAAGGTTCTGCACTGCTCACCGGCACCTATTCGGTGTCCAAGGACCAGCACTACACCGCCGTGGTGTGGGGCCGTGAAACCGCGCTGCGCCTGTCCACGCTGCCCGAAGACGAAAGCGCCGACAACATCACTACCGGCAACTCGCGGGTACGGCTGTTCAACGCCACCGTGGACACCGGCACCGTCGACGTGTTCCTGACCGCCACCAACACCAACCTGGCCGAAGCCGCACCCACGCAGGGCTCACTCACCTCGGGTTCGCTGGCCGGGTATCGCGACATCTCCACCGGCACCTACCGGCTGCGTGTCACGGGCGAGAAGAACCCCAACGACGTGCGCCTGGACATCCCGGCCGTGACACTGGACGAGAAGAAGTTCAACACCATCGTCATCACCGCCGGTGCGGGCGGCGTGCTGGTCAACGGCACCCTGATCGTGCAGCAGGGCGCCATCACCGCGCTCAAGGGCAACAAGGCGCGTGTGCGGCTGGCGGCGGGCGTGAACGACGCCGCCAACGTCAGCGCCACCGTGGCCGGCGTCACCGTGTCGGGCAGCGTGGCCTCGCCGCGAGTGGGCGGCTATGTGCTGGTGGACGCCGGCACGGCTGACTTGACGGTGCGTGTCAACGGCGCCGTGGTCAGCACCACGCCGCGCACCTTTGCCGACGGTGGCGACTACACCGTGCTGGCCTATGGCACCAACGCCGCCACCACGGTGGCGCTGCTGGCCGACGACAACCGCCTGCCCAGCACCGCCACACGCGCCAAGGTGCGCCTGGTGAACGGCACACTGGGCGAAAGCCCCATGACCCTGTCGCTGGACTTCCAGCCGCTGCAACCCAGCGACATCACCGTGGGCAATGCGTCGAGCTACTACGCCGCCGACAGCACCACCGCCACGCGCATTGAAATCAGCTCGCTCACCGCCACCACGCCGCTGTTCAGCCAAGTGGGCACCACCGACGGCAAGCTGCTGAAAAGCCAGGGCCAGTCCATCAATGCCATTGCCAGCCAGTTGGG